>DCHU01000079.1 GCA_002314915.1 Caryophanales bacterium UBA1744 | reverse complement strand
TTGCTGGAGTTAACGTATTCATTGATGACCACTTTGCCCTGTGTTGGTTTTAGCAAAGCGTTCATATGTTGGACTAATGTTGTCTTTCCAGAGCCGGTTCTACCGACAATTGCGATGAACTTTCCCTCATCAAGAGTGAGATTAATATCGTTCAACGCATTGAAGGAATAAGGCGACTTTGGGTTGTAGCAATGGAAAACATTGGAGAACGCTATCGACATAAGTAATCCTCCAATTCTTCTTCGGTCTTAATTGAGTCAGGGATATCGATTCCCTGTCTCTTAAGAGCGTTGATTAACGAGATGATGAACGGTGCCTCAAGTCTAATCTCCTCAAGTTCCTTGGAATGGGAGAAGACCTCGGTTGGAGTGCCCTCGAGCACAACTTCACCATGATTGAAAACGATGACCTTATCAGCCTTCCAGGCCTCCTCGACATCGTGAGTGATGGAGAAGACGGTAAGCTTTGGATTCTCTTCCTTCAATTTCAAGGTGAGGGAAAGAATGTCTTTCTTGCCGGCTGGATCAAGCATAGATGTAGCTTCATCATAGATGATTAAGTCTGGGTTGATAGCAAGGATGCCGGCTATTGCAACTCTCTGTTTCTGACCGCCAGAAAGGTTTTCAGGCGATGAATCAAGGAATTGAATCATTCCTGCTTCGGTAGCGTATTTATTGATGATTCCATCCATCTCCTCAGACGGGATTCTTCTATTCTCTAAGCCGAAGGCCATATCGTCTCTGACGGTAGAACCTACGAACTGGTTATCAGGATTCTGAAACACCAATCCAAGTTTCGATCTAATCTCACGGATGTTGTCTTTGTTAACATCAAGGCCAAAGACCTTAACGCTTCCTTCCCAGTCGGATAAGAGACCGGAAAGAATCTTTGCCAATGTGGATTTGCCAGAACCGTTATGTCCGATTAAGCAAACATAGCTGCCTTCCTCAACGTCAAAAGATACGTCTTTGATAACAGGCGTTTCTTTCTCGTAAGAGAATTTTAAGTTTTTGACTTCAAGGATTTTACTCATTTAATTTTCTTTGCTCTGTACTGAAGAATTTCAACTACGACGATTGATGCGATATATAGGAAAGCAAATATGCCGACGACAAGCCAAAATGCCCAAGGGGCTAAAGTGGCTTTCGCTAAAGACGAGAAGACTATTCCGCCAATCAGCGCATATGAAAGCGTGATTACGATCAATCGATAGAAGAAACCTTTTTTCATGTTTATAAAGTGATGTCGACTGTTGGTCCGTCGTACTGTCTCAATTTGACTCCTGCCATCTCGAACATTCTGCGAGAAGCAAGGAACTGGGTCTGCTCAGCATATTTATCGCTGAGATAGACAATTTCTTTGATTCCAGACTGAATGACTGCTTTTGCACATTCGTTACAAGGGAATAATGTGACGTAAAGCCTGCAGCCTTTGAGGTGTGAGCCATCTCTTGTGTTAAGGATTGCGTTCATCTCCGCATGGCAGACGTAAAGGTACTTGGAGTCAAGACCTTCGCCCTTGCCCCATGGGATAATCTCATCATCTACACCGCGTGGCATACCGTTATAACCGATAGATACAACTTTGTTGTCATCATCAACAATGCACGCTCCAACCTGCGTTGATGGGTCCTTACTTCTGAGAGCGCTCAACTGTGCGATTCCCATGAAATACTCGTCCCAGCCAATGTAATCTTTTCTGTGTAAGACCATAAGAAAACCTCCAAGGTAGCATTATTCTAAATGTTTAATTGCATTAAAGCACGAAAAAGAAAACGGACACACCGGTCCGTTAACTGAAATCTCAGTTATTTTTGTTTATCCAAGAACCTTGATAACGATGAAGCATCCAATCATCAAGACTGCCATTACACCGAAGAATATGGCCCAGCCAATCATTGATTTTTTGGCCGATTTCTTCTCTTCTTCAGTTAATTCTTCTTCCTGTACTTCTGGCTCATTTGGCATCTTTGCTACCTCTCGGTTTAATGAGTTTGTCCGCTAACGGAATCAAGTTGCAGTTTACAACAACTTCTAAAAGAACATTAACAGGAATTGCGATTACAAGAACGGCGAAAGGACCCCAGAAGAAGAAGGAACCGGTAGCGCCTTCCGATATAAATCCGTAGAAGAAATAGAACGCAAGCGACTTAGCAAGAACCATAAACAACAGTTCAGAAACCAAACACACAAACGCGATCTGATACACAGACACGTCGCTATTCCTTTTCTTTAATGCCTTGTCCAAGAAATGAAGCATGACACATGTGACGACAAACGCGACAGTAAGGACCAATAAGGCCAAAGCTTTTATCGTCAATTCGCTTGAGCCAAAGAAACTCTTATAGCCACCGTCTTTCCAGAATGAGCTCTCAACCCAAGTGGTTTTGAAGAGGATAGCTCCTATTGCTATAAACGTTATTACAAATGTGCCCCAAACTATGTAAGGTTTCTTTCCAAATTCCTTCATCAGTACTGCGAGTTTCATTAAAAAGAATGGTACAAGTCCCAGTAAACCATAAGCGATGGTGATAAGGAAGTTGATCTGTCCCTGAGGGATAATAATGGCCGGCAACAAGTCAGATGCGGCACCGACCAAGCAACCATAGAAAGGCCCTACGATTATCGATGAGAAAATGATAACCGCTGGGGTCAACGAGAAACGAAGATATCCACCGTTTGGTTGGATAAGCTTAGCAAAGTATGTCAGTCCGATTGCGAGGGCTAAAAACATCGCGCTAAGAACTATTTTTTGAACTTGTGATAATCTCTTATTCATCTTTGACCTTTCTGAGACTCTGTCTAACCATTCCAACAAACGCGAGTGATCCTGTAACAAGAATCAAATCGTTTGGATATTTTTCCTGGAGATCATTAATAGCGACCGAGTAATCCTCAACATAGTTGTAGTCGGCTAAATATAGGAAATAATCCATTTCATCTCTAGCGCGAGGCGAAGGGAAGGTGGTAAGCGTTAATGAATCTGAGTCTCTATCAATACGTGGCAACTCAATTGCGATGTTCTTGTCCCTGAATGAGGCAAAGACGACATGAACCTTTCTACCGTTTGCGATTCCGGAGATTGAGTTCATCAAGGCGTCGATTGCTTCAGGACAGTGAGCGCCATCAAGCATTATTCTTCCAAAAGGCTCCATTCTTCCAGGAAGGGTAACACACATAAGTCCTTTCTTGATGGATTCAAGGGAGACAGGAAGTTTTGAGTTAAGAATGGTTACCGCCTCAATAGCCATCGCTGCGTTGTTGATCATATAGTGAGCTGCGTTGTTGATTGCAAATCTGTTTGCTCCGTAATCAAATGTGAATTTCTCACCGTCGAAATCTTCGTGGTGGTAATCATCCACGACAAAGACATCAGCAGTTTTTCTTCTGGCGTCATTTCTGATTGTGGTCATCGCATCGGATGTAAGCTTTCCAACCAGGACTGCACCATAGTTCTTGATGATGCCAGACTTAGCCATAGCAATCTCGGTTACAGTTGATCCTAAGAATTCGGTATGCTCTAAGCTGACTGTAGTAATAATTGAGAGGAGAGGTTTGTTTGAATCAAGGTTTGTCGCGTCTGTATCTCCACCCATTCCGCATTCGATGATAGCGATATCTGGATTGCAAGAATTTAGCCATTCAAAAGCAATTAATACCTCGATTTCGAATCTGGATAAATCGAACTGTTCAATCTGTTTCTCGTATTTAGTGACAATCTCCGCAATTGCATCGTCGGTGATTTCTTGTCCATCGAATGAAACCATCTCGTTCATCTTGTAGAAATATGGTTTTCCAAAAATGCCAGCTTTGTATCCTTGAGATCTGTAGATTTCGTATATGTATTTCGCGGTAGAACCCTTTCCATTAGTTCCTGTGATATGAATGAAAGGGAACTTGATTTTTAGTCCGATTTTCTTGACGAATTTATCCCAATCGTAGCGTTCATATCTACTCATGGTCATATCGCGGGATGCTAAGAATTCTAATGTTTCTTCGTAGTTCATTCGTATTGCCCTTTCATTGCTGCATCGACTTTTCTCTTCAAGTCGTTTTCTTTAATCGTGTCTCTCTTGTCGTGGAGCTTCTTTCCTTTCGCCACCGCTATTTCGACTTTAGCGTATCCATGTGAAAGGAATACCTTTGTTGGAACACAGGTGTTGCCCGTTGCCGTCAACTTGCCTTCCAACTTCTTGATCTCCTGTTTAGATAAGAGAAGTTTTCTATCTCTTAAATGATCAACATTGAATATATTGCCTTCTTTATAGGCCGCGATATGCATATTTGCAATCCATGCCTCTCCATGTTTTACATAAATGTAAGCGTCAGAGATTCCGGCGTTTCTCGCTCTAAGAGATTTGATTTCCGTTCCAGTGAGAACTAGACCGGCAGTCATGAAGTCAGAAAGAAAATACTCAAAGTGAGCGCGTCTGTTTTCTAATAATGTTGAACTGTCTTTCTTTCTGCTCATATGCTTCCTCGGTGCAAGATTATACCAAATATAATAGGCTTAAGCCTAATCATTTAGTTCATTGACGATAGATAACAATCTATATACGGTACGTCTTGGAATGGTTGTTATCTCCAAAATATCACGTGCGCTCGGAGTTTTTTCTAGGAACACATCAATGGACATATACGCATTGTTAAACTCTCTGTTTTGCGTTAATTCCCTGTATGACTGCAATTTGACTACCTTCCTTCTTAGTGAAAGAACAAATTTGTGATAAGAGGAATTGAGCAATTTCAGGAACTCCCTGACCACTACCATCAGGTCGCCACTATTACTCTTTAGCAAATAAACTTTCATAGCGTTTTTGAAGGCATTATCCCTGAATATTAGTGCCAGCTCTCTATTTGTCAAAGAACTATAGTTACGGTTCAAATACATCGAAGCAAATACAACAATCGTCTCGGTTCTAATTCTATTCTCATAAAGGAAGGCTACCAATAACGGTAATTTGACCAATTCTTCAAGATTGCTTTCTTGCACCTGTTTAATATAAGAAGTGAACTTATCGCAAAAATCTCTCTGAATTGTTGATGATCCAAACAGAAGCATCTCAAGCATCTTAATCGCATAACCATCCCTGAACTCCATTATTAAATTGGGAGTCAGCAATGAGCAAAGGCTCTTTCTATCTATCGTAAATCTGCCATGAGCCATCTCTAGAAGTTCGGAAATGAGTTCATTTGTATTCTTTGAAACTATGTGTGTTTTATTCAAGCCGGAAAGGTTCTTGATAAACGCATTGGACTCCGCCTTCTTAGATTCAATATCCGAACATAAAAGACGGACATTATCAGCATGACAGTAAAGGTGGTTTTCATCTTTAAAAGATGAACACTCTTTACGGTATTCAGTCTCAATGATTAATGAATCACCTTTTAGTCCCAATTCTCCAAGACTTTTAAAGTCTTTATTATCCAAGTTCATATATTAATCATACAGTTATGGCACTGTTTTTTGTAGTTTTTGTGCCATTATATTTTCAAGCATATGATTTTTAATCAACAAAGAATTGGTTTATCATTATGAAAACAGGAGAAATCAAATGGAAATCTTAATCTATCGTTGCAAACATTGTGGCAACATCGTCTATGTGGTCAAGAAAGCTTGCGCATGTGAGCCAATGTGCTGCGGAGAAACAATGACACTCTTAACAGCAAACACAACTGACGCTGCACATGAAAAGCATGTGCCAGTCATCGAACACAAGGATGGCAAATTAGTTGCTAAGTGTGGTTCAGTCGCACATCCAATGATCGAGGCACACTATATGGAGTGGTTCGTCTTAGTTACCGAAAATGGCGTTGAGTTCAAATATCTCAAGCCAGGAGATGCTCCAGAAGCAGTCTTTGCAGATGTTGAGCACGGAACCGTCTATGCATATTGCAACTTGCATGGTCTCTGGAAAACAGAATTCTAATTTATGCAAAAGAAAAATCCGTTCCCTTGTGAGAGCGGATTTTTTATTTTACTTATTCAAGAACTCCAATACGTTCTGCCAGACTTGTTCCTTGCCAGTTTCATTAAGGATTTCATGACGCATATGTGGGTAGAGAATTAAAGTGTTATCTTTTACTCCAACAGTGTCATATTGCTTTTTTAAAGCAATTAATCCCTTTCCATTCTGTCCAACAGGATCCTCTTCGCCCGCAATCATCAAGATTCTTTCATCAACACTAATCTTTGATGTGTATTTCTTTGTCCAAATCTTTGCCATACCATTGAGGAACTCTTTCCAGAATCCGTTGGTGTTTGTTACTCCGCAGTAAGGGTCTGCATTATAGTCATCGACGTTCTTTTCGTTATATGAAAGCCAATCGTTGTCGGTTCTTCTGTTTTTGATTGCCTTAACGTATCCACCAAGTCCTAATTCAGTGAAGAATTTAGAAGGCGTATCCCAATTTGATTTTCTAACATGGATATTTACTAAGAATTTGGCCATGCCCATAAGGCCAGCCTGACCTCCATTCGAACTGCACAAAATCACTTTATCGGTTGAATGTGGATAGCACTCAATGTAGTACTGCGTCATAAAGCTTCCCATTGAATGCCCCATGATCGTTGTTGGCAACCCATTCTGCTTCAACTCTTCTATCTTGAGGTGGGCAGCAACAATATTATCTTCAAAGTCACCCTCATTAACTTTCTGTTGATCCTCAACCGACTTTGAGTTTAAACCTTGGCCCATCGCGTCAAGAACACAGACGTTGAATCCGTTCTGATTTAGATAGGTTGCAAAAGGCTCATAACGAGCAGCGTATTCGCACATGCCAGTCAGTATCAAAATGTTTTGTTTTGCATTTTCGACAGGGAACGATCTACCCTGCCAAATTTTCCCGTTAGGAAGAGTGATAGAAAAATTATCCATAAAATATATTTCCTCGTTCGAATCTATTATACACCAATCTCTTCTCGTCGTTTAGAGAATCCTATTTTTCATTAGTGATAGTATTTTGCTATACAATAGTTAGACACATTGCAATACTTTATATATACTTTTACTTGCATAGGAGATTTTGTATGGAAAAAGAAGTGATCACCGTTAGAGTGGATAGAGATGTCAAAGAAGAGGCAGAAGAATTGTTTGATGATTTTGGTATGTCTATGTCTGGAGCCATCAACATCTTTCTTAAACAATGCATAAAAGATGGAAAGATCCCCTTTGAAATAACCAAATCAAAAACACCTGGCCGAAAAGAAAAGCCTCTCCGTACGAAGAAGCTTAGATAGTCCTTTGAAAGAAGGGCTTTTTTATTCGATTCCTTTAGGGTTTTTGGTCTGGAAATTATAGGTATCTCTACATGCGTCGACAATTGTGAATCTAGCCTTCCAACCCAATTCTCTGAACGCTTTGTCGCAGTTGGCATAGTTTTCAGCGACATCACCGGCTCTGCGTGGTTTGATAACAACAGGGATCTTTACTCCGTTTGCGTCTTCATACGCCTTAACAAGTTCCTTAACCGATGTACCTTTTCCTGTTCCTAAGTTATAGATGACAAGACCTGGTTTCGTTTCGAGTTTCTTCATCGCTGCAACATGGCCTTCAGCCAAGTCACATACGTGAATGTAATCTCTAATACCGGTTCCGTCTGGTGTTGGATAATCTTCGCCAAATATGCTTAAACATGGAAGCCTTCCAATTGAAACCTGCGAAATATAAGGCATGAGGTTGTTTGGAATTCCATTTGGGTCTTCGCCAAGCAATCCTGATGGATGAGCTCCAATAGGGTTGAAATAGCGCAAAATAGCAATGTTGAAATCAGGGTTTGCATATGCAACGTCTGTAAGAATTCTCTCATTCATTACTTTCGTTTCACCATAAGGGTTTGTTGCGCCACCAACTTCGTTCGTTTCGAATAATGGCATTTCTTTCGCACAACCATATACTGTTGCTGAACTCGAGAAAATGAAGTTATTAACTCCGTGTTTCTTCATAAGTTCTAACATAGTTAGAGAGCTCTTTAAGTTATTTGAATAGTACTCAATTGGTTTTTGGACAGATTCGCCAACGGCTTTGAATGCAGCGAAATGAATGATTCCGTCAATTGTGTTCTCACCAAAGATCTTGTCCATAGCAACAACATCCGTACAATTGGCCTTATAGAATGTTGGTCTCTTTCCTGTAATTGTCTCAATTCTGTCTAAGACAGCGAGCTTTGAATTTGATAAGTCGTCGACAATTATTGGATTGTAACCAGACTGTATCAAAGCAACGACGGTCTCGGAACCGATAAATCCCAATCCGCCAGTAACTAAAATATTCGACATTATTTGACTCCTTTACCAGGATCCAATTTGGATTCTTTTTGTTTTTCGGCAGTTTTCTTTTTTCTCTTAGCGAGTTTTTCAGCTTCATCTTCTGAGTTTCTCTTCATTCTGTGTGCCTGCTTGTGTGTAGGTGTAAGAGCCTCTTCATATAACTCTTCTCCATGTAACGAAGCACCAACAGCTCTTAGAAGAGCTTCGGAGATTGATTTTTCGACAGCAGCTTTGATTGATAATCTGAGCGCGATTAAGCCAAGGTTGTCACGTAAATGCTTTTCGGCATTCTCGTCGCTGCCCTCTTCTCTCTCTTTGTAGTATTCCTTTGTATATTTTTCAGCGCGATCAACCATTCTCTTTGTCTCGTCTTTGACGATATCGCGAACCATTAATCTGAAGAACTCATATAAAACAGGTCTTGTCTGGGATAAATCACCATCTAATTCTATAAGGAGAGATGTTTCGGAGATTGAAAGTGTCTGTTTGAGAATGCTCATAGCGATGAGATAACCCAATTGATCTTTCGTGTATTTCTTGTTAACGGGTTCAGTGATTATCTTAGCCTTAACATAGTTATTGACCATAAATGAGGTCAAAATGGTCTTTTCTTTATCGCTTAATGGGCTTAATACACCATTAACATATGTGATGACCTGTTCCATATATAAAGGAACAGATGGCAACTCCTTATACGTTGGCAAATCGAATTCATCAACTTTATGGAGCCAATCCATTAATTCAACAATTGCATCATCCATCATAATTCTAACCTCCGCAAACCCTTAGAAGACTTGCTTTATAAATCTAGTCTATAACTATTTTTTATATAGTTAAAGGAGAATGACAAAAATAAAACCAAATGACCTAGTTTCGAAACCTAAATAAAGAAAAGCCCCCTTAGTTTAGAGGGCTTTCAAGACTAGTTTATCTATTATCCGTTGAGTCTAGCGAGGTGAGATAAAGCCGTTTCTTCATCCATTATTTCAATGCCTAAAGCCTCGGCTTTGGTAAGTTTGCTTCCGGCGCCAGGACCTGCAATGACGATGTCCGTCTTCTTGGAAACTGAACCTGCGCACTTAGCGCCAATTCCCTCAAGAATCTCTGTCATCTCATCTCTTGAATACTTAACCAATGTACCCGTGAGAACAATGGTTTTACCATAGAAATATGAGTTAACATCAACCGTGTCTGTACCTAGATATTCAAAGTTCAAACCATTAAGTTTTAAAAGTGTCAATTCATTCAACTTTTTCTCATCATGGAAGAACTCGTAAACACAGTGAGCTGCAACCGGTCCAACATCAGGGATCTTAAGCAAATCTTCTTCTGATAGATTGTAGAAATCTTCAAGGTTCTTGTATCTCTTTGCGAGTACCTTGCCCATCTTTTCTCCAACCTCTTTGATGCCGAGTCCAAACAACAATCTTTCTAATGACTGTTTCTTAGACGCTTCAATTGCATCAAGCAATGAGTTTATTGATTTATCGCTCCAACCATCCAAGCGTTTAATGTCGGATGCATGATCCTGCAAACGATAGATATCAGGAATATCGTGGATGAATCCTTCGCCGAATAAAACCTCAACGACCTTTTCTCCCATGCCATCAATGTCCATCGCGTTTCTTGACGCAAAGTGAATAATCGATTCAATTTTTCTCGACTCACAATCCTTATTTAAGCAGTAGTGAAGGCCTTTAACCTTGGTAAGAGGATTGCCACAGATAGGGCAGTTATCAGGCATGATGAACGGAATTTCATCACCAGTTCTAGCTGAAACAATAGGTCCCGTAACCTCAGGAATAACATCCGCCGCTTTATGAAGGCCAATGACATCACCGATTCTCAAATCCTTATCAGCGATGAAATCCTCATTATTAAGAGTTGCTCTCTGAACCATTGAACCAGCAACTCTGACAGGTTCAAGTACAGCATTAGGTGTTACTCTTCCCGTTCTTCCGATCGTAAGGAAGATGTCGACTAGACGAGTTGTAACCTCTGTTGGAGGGAATTTATACGCAATTGCCCATCTAGGCTCTTTTGCGGTATATCCAAGCTTGTCGTATAACTCAATGTTATTTACTTTGAAGACGATTCCGTCGATATCGTAACCAAGGGTTGCGCGCTTCTCTGTACATTCGTCAATATATGCGAGTAAATCCTCAACTCCGTGGAGGACCTTTCTCTCGTGGTTTGTCTTAAAACCTTGTTCATCAAGGAAGTCCAATGTTTCTGAGTGAATGGTGTGTCCAATCTCCCTTGCGTTAACCAAGTAATACCAGAACGCATCAAGCTTACGGCTTGCGGCAACGCTTGAATCAAGGTTTCTGATTGAGCCTGCAGCTGCGTTTCTTGCATTAGCAAATAAAGGTTCGCCTGTCAGCATTCTCTTTTCGTTCAAGGCTTCTAAAGAAGAGTTTGGCATAAACACTTCACCACGAACTTCAAATGGTCTAGTTTCTTTGACATGCATTGGAATTGAGTTGATTGTGATGACGTTCGCTGAAACATCTTCGCCAACCTCACCGTCGCCTCTAGTTACTGCATACTGGAATTCTCCTCTGTCATAGATAAGAGACATTCCAAGACCATCGATCTTGAGTTCGCCTGTGTATGTGACTTCATCCTGGCCCAAAAGATCGCGTATACGCTTATCCCAAGCACGTACCTCATCTTCGTTATAAACGTTTCCTAAGGAAAGCATCAAACGTTTGTGAGGAATCTTCTTGAATTCGGACTGAACCGCGCCACCAACTCTTTGAGTAGGTGAATTCTTGCTCTTTAGTCCAGGGAAATCGGCTTCAATGAGTTTCAACTCATTCATTAAACGGTCGAATTCTGCGTCCGAAACAGATGACTGGTTGAGGACATAGTATTCGTAGTTATATCTTTCAAGGAGTTCTGTGAGCTCTTTTACTCGATTTCTTGCCTCTTCAATTGTCATGCGTCTCCTCCTTCCGATTTAGCTCTATCAAGCATTGGGTGACTTGATAGCAATGTTTTAACACCTTCATTATCGAAGTTAATCTTAATTATCTTGTCATTAATAATCTCAATAACCTTACCTCTACCGAATTTTTGATGGTCAACGAGGTCTCCAACCTTCCAGTCGGTGATGCCGTTGTCTTTCTTCGCTGGTGGTTCAGGCTTTTTCTCTTCCTGCCTCTGGAATGGATTGATTGCCTCTCCATCGGAGAAGAAACTCTTCCCGGTTCTAGATGGCTGAGGGTTTCTATAAGAAGAACCGCTTCCCTTGCTACTCCATAATGGATTCGATTCAAAGTAATTTGATCTAGGCAAGGCAATGCCCGCTTCTTTGAAGTATTGAGATGGCGTAAGTTTTGAGTCTGTAATGTAAGAATAACCCTCGTTACACGTGCAGAACAATCTCTTTCTGGCTCTAGTCATAGCAACGTATGCTAAACGTCTTTCTTCTTCATCTCCGTCTCTTCCGGATTCCGCAAGAGAACGGTCTGATGGGAATGCACCTTGGTTCATTCCGATGATGAACACGTTGTCGAACTCAAGTCCCTTTGCAACGTGGATGGTCATAAGAGATATGAAATTACCGCCGGAGATGTCGTCCTGAGATGTAAGCAAAGTTACATTCTGGAGATATTCTTCGAACTTTGACTCAGGGTTCTTTTCAATGAAGTGAGAGATATCGTTGAATAATTCTTCTACGTTCTTGATTCTGTCCTCTTCTGGGTCTTCGTCCTTCTTGAGATAATCCATATATCCAATTTCATTTACGAAATCCTTTAAAACAGATGAGTAAACTTCAAGGTTATCAGTGAGTTTTTCCTTGGTAGCTTCCATGGATGCAATGAATAAAGAACACTGTTTGATAACACGTGAAGGAAGGCTTGTAGTTTCTTCAAACGCCTCGATATTCTTCATGTATTCATATTCGGATAAATTGGCATTTAAAGCCTCTTCTCTTATGCGATCAACAGAAGTCTCTCCAATGCTTCTTTTCGGAACGTTAATGATACGTTCGAATGCGATATTGTCCTTTGGGTTAACCATTAGGTTAAAGTATGAAAGCAAATCTTTAACTTCCATACGTTCATAGAATCGCACACCGCCGTAAATCTTGTATGGGATTTGAGCGTCCTTGAACGCAATTTCAAAAGGACGCGTCATATATGACGAGCGATAAAGAACAGCGATATTTCTGAATGTTGGCTCACCATTCTCGTTTCTGTTTCTTCTAGCAACCTCTGAGACTTTTCTAGCAACCCACGAAGCTTCATCATCTGCTCTTTGCAAGACGTTACCAACGACTTCTTCTCCGCCATCTGCGTTTGTGAATAAGTCCTTAGGAACTCTCTTCTTGTTGTTTTTAATCAGTTTATTGGCGGCATCAAGAATCTTCTTTGTTGAACGATAGTTCTCATTGAGGATTATTGTCTCAACATTTCCATATTCTTGTTCATAGTTGAGAATGATGTTTTGGTTAGCACCTCTCCAGGTGTAGATCGTCTGGTCAGGGTCACCAACTACATATAGGCATGTATCTCTTCTGAGAAGCAATGACATCAGTTTATACTGAACGTCGTTCGTGTCTTGGAACTCATCGACAAGCATATGGTCAAAACGACCGGCCCACTTCTCTCTGACTCTCTCATCCAATTCAAGAATCTTTATTGTTTTTAACAATAAGTCATCGAAGTCCATGGCGAAAGATTCATCTTTTTTCTTTTCGTATGTAGCGTAGAAATCCAAGTACTTCTTCTCATTAGGGAATCTCTCGAATTTAATATGGATATCATCAGGGTACAAACCTTTGGTTTTTTGCTTATCGATATAACGCGAAGCTTCTTTAACAAAACTGTCGCCTTTTTTATATCCCTTTTCTACAGCGATGTTTTTAATGAGTTTTGACTTATCATCCTCATCATAAATCGTGAAGCTTCTCGGGAATCCGATTACGTCTGCTTCCTGACGCAAGAACCTTGCACAGAAAGAATGGAATGTTGAGATATGTAAAGGAGGCAAGAAACCCAATACATCCTTAACTAAATTAGCGGCTCTATCTGCCATTTCACCCGCAGCTTTGTTAGTGAAAGTAATAGCTAAAATAGACCTAGGATCCACATTTAACTCTGCGACCAAATAGGCAATTCTATAAGTCAAAACTCTGGTCTTGCCCGAACCAGCGCCAGCAACGACTCTCACATATTGTGAGGAAGTTGAAACGGCATCATACTGCCTATCATTCAATAACTTCTTAAAATCCATAAATTCTTAACAAAGTTAAGTTTACCCTTATATTAATTTACCTTCTAGACTTGACATGCAAATATTCATAAAAAATACAATTTCTTTTCCTTTTAGGAGAAGAAACGATGATAATCATAGTAATGAATACGTCTTGGAAGAGAGAAACACCGTTACAGAACATTGCATTCATTGCAATGATGGCAGCTATCAATGGCGTGTTTTCCATTATCCTCTCTTTCATCTTGGGGTCAGCAATCGCTGCGGCACTCATTCTGCCATGCGTAAACGCTCTAGCAATTTATGTTCTTAAGCCAAAGTGGATTGCAGTTTATTGCGTTTCGGCTTTAGCTATTCCGTTAATCGTAACCTGCTATGATTTGACAACGACTCTTTTCTATATAATTCCATCAATATCAGCAGGATTGATTTACGGAGCGTTAAACAAGTTTAAATGCCCTGTAGCTTTAACTATCCTTGCGTGTTCTTTATGGACGCTTGGCACAACATATTTAAGTTTTTACTTAATTGGAATCATTTATGAAGTAGACATGATTAATTCTCTTATGCTCGCTTTAGGTAAGGGTGGATCCTCTTTCGCAGCTTCACTATTTCCTTCACTTATGTTTGCTGTTTCGTGGGGTTCTATCTCCATTAATCATCTAGTTATGTATTTCATCCATGAGAAACTTGGTTTTGAAACGAAGACTTATTCATTTGAGAAGTTTCTATATCCAATCTTGGTAATTGTCTTTTCAGACCTCTCACTTGTACTGGCTTTTCATAGTACAACCCTTACTTACCTATTCTTCTCTCTTTCGTTGTTCTTCACATTGTTTACGGTTCCTACATTGCTTAAAAAAGTTAAATTCTATTACTACATTATCCTTGCGGTTCTTCTTGTCGCGGCATTCTTTGCATTTGCAATATTTGCTAAGCAATTTGGAACCGAGACAGTCATTGCTTTAGGAACTTTGTTCCTTGATGCAATCGCCTTAACTTCATTTATCTCACTCATTTCTAAAAAGCAGTCTTGCTAGAAAGCATCAAAAAACATTAATATATAGCCATGGGAAAATTCATTAAGAATTTTGGATTGGGGCTCCTCTATTTCATCGCCCTACCTCTCTTGATTCTAGGAGTTGTATGCTACGCAATCTACGGATTGGGCGTATATGTTTTCTATTTCTTTAAGGGAACAATCCGTTTCTTCAAGGGCGATACCTTCTTTGAAGAATTGCCAGAAGACGCAAGGGTAAAAGAGATCAAGAGAATACTCCAGGAACAGGCAGTAAACCCAAATCAAGGAACTCAGACCGCCCCTGTCACGGCTTCCAACAACACATCGAATGTTTCAAATCAGGACAACTCTCAACAGTCCACCTATAACGTCACAAACAATTACTATGGAAATCCTATGGGCGCTAATGCTAATCAGAATCCAAATCCAGCATTCCAGAACCCAAATCAGAGAATCGATATGAACGCAACTGAGGTAAACGATGTTTACCAGGATAGATTTGATAACCAGCTTCACGAACCAACGTTTGATGAAATCTCGATGAACAATCAACAGATGATTGGAACTCAAGAAGCCCCACAGATCGAAGCAATCGACTTGTTCGGAGAGGAGGATAAATAATGGAATACTTAAACACGTTATTAGTCAGCCTTGAAATGTCCGAGAGCGACAGAAGATTGCTCATAACCCTATTGGTTATTCTTGTCGTTGTTCTCTTCTTGGCGGGATTCATCGGAATGGCGGTACGCTACATCACAAACAAGATGGGCGATAGAATCGAATCCAACATCGCTGAGCCAATCAAGTACAGAATCCTTGAGACCCGAAAATCCGCAATGGCATATGGAAGAAAGAAGAACGCAAGAATCTTCTTTAAAGAAGCAACGCCGGCTATGGCAGCATATCTCTTCATCCTCTTGTTCTGGGTCGTCTACTCACTCTGTACCATCAAAGGCACAGGATTCATGGAGAATCACTTCTACAACTTCGGAGAGCTACTCTTCAAGTTCGACACAGTTTGGGAAAAGGATTTCGCCGGTTTCTATAAGCTTATGTCAGTCACCGTAAGAGAGTATCCAAATCCAGTTGCAGCACACTGGGCATCATACGTGATAATCACATTATTCATCATCACATCCGTATACATGTTCGTTGTGTCTCAAGCATTCATTGCTAGAGCAAGTGCTCTTAGAAGAATTGTTGATGAGACATATCATAATTCCCTCAAGGGATTCAACTTCTACGACGAGACTCCTAAGAAGGAAGACTTGGATAGAATCAACAGAACTCAACAATAAGAAAAACCGCCTGTTACGGCGGTTTTAATTTGTCTTCTATCTTATCCGACGAAGATGCTGATCACGGCCCATGCAAGCACTATTGCAAGGACACAATCGATTGCGATGATCGCGAAGAATCCTCTTTTCTTTGCGAGGTTCTTCTTTTCTTCTGGAGTCAATGCTCCGGTGTTCTGCGCGTTTGTATCTGTCATATTAATACTTTAACGCATTTGAAGTACGTGGGTAAGGTTCTGTGTCTCTGATGTTATCGATTCCAGTGATATACATTAAGAGTCTGTCGAATCCGATACCGAATCCCGAGTGGACGCATCCACCGTACTTACGGAGGTTGAGGTACCATTCAAGGCCGTTTGTGTTGCCGAGCTTATCCATCTTTGCCTTTAAGACATCATAGATTTCTTCTCTCTGAGAACCACCAACGATTTCGCCTTCTCCTGGAACGAGTAAGTCACATGCAGCGACAGTCTTCTCGCCGTTTGGGCCAACCTTATCTGGTCCGTTCTCTTTCATATAGAATGCCTTGATTGCCTCTGGATAGTTGATAAGGAATGTTGGTCCCTTAACGACTTCTTCAGTGAGATATCTTTCGTGTTCTGACTGAAGATCCATGCCCCATTCGATCTTGTTGTAATCGAACTTGTGGCCGTTCTTAACAGCTTCCTGAAGGATCTTAATACCTTCGGTATAATCCATTCTTGTGAATGGTGTGTTGAGAACTGCGTTAAGTTTGTCCATGAGTCCTTTGTCGATCCATGTTGCGAAGAAATTCATTTCATCTGGGCACTTTTCGAGGACGTAGCGGATGCAGAACTTGATGCATGACTCAATGCACTCCATATCGCCGTTTAAGTCGCAGAATGCGAGTTCAGGCTCAATCATCCAGAATTCTGATGCGTGTCTCTTTGTGTTTGACTTCTCAGCGCGGAATGTTGGTCCGAATGTGTAAACGTCTTTGAATGCTAATGCGAATGCTTCAACGTGTAACTGTCCTGAAACGGTTAAAGAAGCTTTTGTACCATAGAAATCTGTATATGGATGTGGTGTTCCCTCTGTTGAGATTGAGAATACCGATCCAGCACCTTCAGCATCGTTTCCTGTGATTTCTGGTGTGTGGACATAAACGAATCCTCTTTCCTGGAAGAATGTGTGAACTGCCATAGCGAGGACAGATCTAACACGGAATACCGCCTGGAAAGTGTTTGCTCTTGGTCTTAAATATGCAATTTCACGTAAGAACTCAAGAGATGCTCTCTTCTTCTGAAGCGGGTAGTCTTCTGCAACGTCGCCCAATAATTCAACTGTCTTAGCGTGAATCTCGAATGGCTGCTTCATCTCAGGTGTGAGGACGATTGTGCCTGTAACCTTGATAGCTGCAGCTGTTGTGATATGAGCGATTGCGTCATAGTCTTCAGAGTCATTTGAGTAAACTACCTGGATGGATTTAAATGCTGTACCATCATGGAGTTCAATAAATCCAATCTGACCAGAGTTTCTATTAGTTCTTGCCCATCCATAAATTTCAACCTCACCGAATGCGGAAAGGTCAGCCCCACTAGCGAAGGCTTCATAGGTTGTGCGAACATCAATAATTTTGCTCATAATCTTTCTCCTTTTGCTTTTCGCGTTTGAAAGTATACATTAAATGTAGACTTTGTTAACTTACTTTTATTAAAACTTTCTATATTCGTCGATTTTCCAGTTAGGATCTACTCCTAAAGATAAATCAGCGAACACGCCTTCTCTGTATAGTCTTTCTGCAACTTTGGCGATCATTGCAGCGTTGTCTGTTGTGCACCAGAGAGGTGGAATAATCAAATCGATTCCGGTGTTCTCTAGTCTATTTTTCATGCACTCTCTGAGATATGAGTTTGCAGAGACTCCTCCAGCGAGGATAACCTGCTTAACGTCATATGCTCTCGCGGCTTTTGTTGCCTTATCAACAATCATACCGATTGCTACATCTTGGAACGATTTAGCAAGGTCGTTTGGACGTAATTCCTCGCCCTTCATCTTGAGCGTATTAGCAAGGTTGATGACACTGGTCTTAAGACCAGAATATGAGAAGTCATAAGAATCCTCATGCGATAATGGCATTGGCAAGTCATATGTATGCTCACCTAGTTTTGAGGCTCTATCGATTGGAAGTCCACCTGGATAAGGGAATCCAAGAACTCTCGCCACTTTGTCATAGCATTCTCCGACAGCATCATCCTTTGTCTCACCGATAATCTCGAAATTGAGATGGTCTCTCATAATAACGAGTTCGGTATTTCCGCCTGATACGATTACGCATAACATTGGGAACTTGAATTCTCCAGCGTATTCGTTTGCGTAAATGTGTCCAGCAAGGTGATGTACTGGGATTAATGGCTTATTGTAGAGCATCGCGATCGTTTTTGCGGCCTGCAAACCGACATGCAAGCATCCAATTAAACCAGGGCCTCTGGTAACTGCGATTGCATCCATGTCTTCGAATCCTAAACCAGATTTCTCTAAGGCTTCCTTTAAGCAAACATCGATGTTCTCTGCGTGTAATCTAGATGCGATCTCAGGCATGACACCACCGTATTTAGCGTGGACATCTACCTGGGAAGAAATAACGTTGCACAAAAGCTTGCCGTCATCAGTGATGGCTACTGCTGTTTCGTCGCAACTTGATTCAATTGCTAAGATTCTAGTCATAACAAGCTCCTCATCATATAGATGGCGTCTTCTCCGTCATCGTAATAGGCTTTTTTGATCGTTATCTTCTCATAGCCTGATGAGAGATAAAGGTTAACTGCGTTAACATTGCTAGGTCTTACTTCAAGAGTGATCCACGCAACAGGCTCTTCCTGTCCTTTGCAAATGGCGTTCATCTCTTCAAGCAACGCTCTAGCGATTCCGTGTCTTCTATAATTCGGAAACACGGCGACACGTGAGATAGTCGCACTATCAAACGTAATCATGAAGTCGAGGTATCCAGCAATCTTGCCTTCAACTTCGGCGATAAGAATTACGCTGCAAGGATTCTCGTGAAGTTCAGAAGTTAATACTTTCTTATTCCAAGGGGCCTTGAGCGATACTCTTTCTAGTTCTTCGATGACGTCTAGGTCATCATCGGACATCTTCCTAATAGTGACATCTGCCATATTAATAGTTGTCCTTGAGATATACAGGCTTAGCTGCAAGTACATCTTCTACACGGTTTCTATCGTTCATAAGCTGATTGAGGGACTCTAGGACATTTGCCTGATATCCTTCAAGGCCAAGATAGGAAACCTCGCCACAAACCTTGTATTCAGGGTGAGCAGCAACATACTCAAGGAGATCTTTATTCTCCATGATTGTATCTTCGAGAATTGTCTTCTCTCCGTCATACACTCCGACATAGCTTCTCTTTGATCTTGCGTTGACAACGCAGATTGATGGAGTGCTGAAATCCTTAAGGACTTCAAGTGAGCTTGTTAGGTAGAGCGGGCAATTAATCGCGAATGCCATAACCTTAGCAACGGTTAATGCGATTCTGATTCCCGTATAGGAACCTGGTCCTTTTGAAGCACACACCGCTTCAATGTCATTTCTCGTAACGTTATTGTTCTTGAGAAGTTTGTCTAAATCCTGGATGAGGAATTCGCTCTGTCTCTGCCAGCATTCGTAGGAGATTGAGTCAACAATCTTTCCATCGCTAGCCAATCCAACTGAAAGGTACTTATCTGATGTATCGATTAAAATGCTATACATATTAGAAAGCCTCCTTTACTTTGTTGATGATATCGATGAAGTGAGGATCATCTGACTCAAGAGTGATTTCTCTATTGTCATCTCCTCCGTTCAAGAGAGTAATTGATAAGACTTCATCAGGAATGAGTGGCTCGATGAACTGTGGCCACTCGATGAAACAGACTCCATCGCCTTCGATGAACTCATCGAGGCCGATTTCGATGTTCTGCCCCTCAAGTCTATATGCGTCGATGTGATAAAGAGGGATGTCTCCTCCGACATAACACTTCATGATGTTGAATGTTGGGGAGATAACGTGATCCTCAATATGAAGGGCTTCTGCAACGCCACCCGTGAAAGTGGTCTTTCCAGCGCCTAAATCTCCTTTAAGGAGAACTACATCACCGCGTTTAAAGAGGGGCGCTAGGAATGCTCCTAATGCCCTCGTTTCTTCTTTTGAATGAGTGATTATCTTAAATTCCATTTTACTGTCTCACCTGGAACGGATGGTTCTCGTCTAAAAATTTCTGGAAGATGTTTAATACATCTGGAATGTTGAATGGAAATTCTTTGTGCATCATATCAGCTTGAATTCCTTTGAAGCTTCCCTTAATGACTTTGACAAGCTCACTAGGATAACCATAGGTCTGAATGTGTTTCTCGAATTCTTGTTCATCAAGCACTTTAATCGCACCGTCAGGGAATAGTTTGACGTCTAGATCATAGTCGATGTACTTGAGGAAACCATTGTCCATAATGGTTGGAGAAGCAACATTAACGTAGTAGACAATGCCACCATTATCTTTCATCATCGCGATGATATTCATCCACTTCTTCTTAAATAAGAAGAAAACAGCAGGCTCTTTAGTCATCCATCTTCTTCCGTCACATTCCGTGACTAAAGAGGCCTTGGATGTCAAAGCCCAGAAATCATCAGTCTCAAGAGCAAGGTATGCTGGAGACCACTGTCTATGGAGGTTGCCGTCATGCTTGTAGGCCTGAACGGTAATCCATTTGGAAAAACGTTTTGGTTCAGTTGTGTAAGTCATAGTGAATAAGGGAGCAAACCGATTAATCGGTCCTTCGTGGTAATTATATGCCCAATTATCTTAGTTACTAAACCTTTTTACTTAAAAATAAGATTTAAGTAATAGAAAAGCATGGAAAAAGGCCAGCTTACTTAGCTGACCTGATCATTATTCGTGTCTTGAATTCATTGCATCCAAGAGGGCTAAAACCTTAGCGGTATCCTCTCTTAACTGCATTGTTGCCGATGGATTGAATGGCTTGTCCATTGGAAGGATCATCAAGTCGTCTTCATATCCAAGAGCGATGTATGTCTTGCCTTTTCTAACAGAGATTGCGACGTCAACCAATGTCTTGTTTGTTTTGATTTCAGCAAGTGCGTCTCTCACTCTCTTTGTGAGGAACTTCTTACCGGACTTTGGTCCGTAGACTACCATGTATTTGCTATCTTCCATGAGTTCGTAGTAGTGAAGGGTTGTTGGAGGTAATGCTCTCTTGTTTCCCTTTAAGTAGATGATTAAATCATCTCCGTTCCAATCGTTATCAACTGATAAGAACTTACCGACGAAAACGGTCTGGAGCGCTTTCTGTCCTCTGATCTGCGCTGCTGAATCCGCTAAGACAACATGTGAGTGTTTGTAATCGAAATTGATGCAGTTGCGGCTTCCCACCTTATAGACGTTTTCATAAAGATTTGCGTCGACCATAACCTGTGTGTCGAGTTTGGAATCAACGTCACCTGTCTTGTTGTCGATTGAATCGCCATAGACGAATTCATCCGATAACTGGTAATAGGTTTTGAAGTAATCCTTCATGCAAGCGTCTGTCTTCTTCTTGATGAAGTGTGACATCAACCAGAGTCCTACCAATGAAATGACAAGTCCACCGATTGTGATGTACATGGAATTTGTGTTTACCCAAGTTCCTTCGGCGAAGAGGGATGTTGGGACAATCCAGCAAGCGACGATGATCAAGAGCAATACCATTGTGACTGCCCATTTGATGGTGTTTGTCTTCTTATATGTCTTGTAGAAATTGTTACGTGAATCTTCGATTCCTTTTAACTTCTCATCAGGATATGTGTAAGAGATAATTTTCCCCTTCTCATCCTTGATTGCGTCTACCTGGAATGACTCTGCTGCACTTGAAGCTGATTCGTCTTCAACGACGTTCATCTCTACTGCAGGTTCTTCAGGTTTTGGCTCCTCAACAACCGCTGGAGTTTCCTCAACAGCAGGTGTTTCTTCTTCAACAGGTTTTACATCTGTAAATCCTTCATCGTCTTCTTCGACGACTTCTTCGACTTTCTTTTCTTCATCGATCATTTTTCTGCCTCCTTAAAAAGGTTCAATGCACTATAGCACGAATAAACATTAATACAAACCAAGTTTGTTATCTAACTACTGTGAGTAGATTTGTTATCTCTTGTGAGAAATTGCGTTCCTGATGATGACAAGAACGAATCCGATGGCCCACGAAACTGTATACATGATAGGTAGGACAACCGCTACCAATTCGAAATGTCCACCAAACGAGAAACCATAGAAATCAGGCCACACTCTCAAGATAACGACACAAAGAACGTATGCAATTGAATAAAGGAATGTTGGGATAATGCCAAATAATGATGATTTCTTTAGTAGAACTTGGGTTTCTAACACCGAGAATGATACGAACGCAAGAATTGGGTTGAATAAGTGAAGGAAGAAGTTCTTTCCACCAAATAGGCCTCCAAATCCCATCACTGGACCAAGGAAACAAATGCATGTTAAGAATGTAAGAGTGATACCTGATGTAACAGCAAGTTTCACATAGTGAACCCATTTAGGAATCTCCACTCCTTTTACGAGTGAAATTATGTAATAAACGGCAAACAATAAGCACCCTAAACCACACGCAAGATTAGAGTCAATTGTGAAATATTTAAAACACTGAAATCCGGCAACACCAGGATTCCATTCATAAGGTTCCGCAAAGAATGCTATTGTGATTCCAACCGTACAGGCGAATAGGAATAGGTTAATAAGGATGATAAATATTGGCAGAATCTTTTTCTTCATGGCAATCATTATAAAAGAAAAACACCCCCGAGAGGATGTTTTAATTCTTTATTTGCAACTTATTTTGCTGGGAACATGTTGTTGACTCTGACGAGTGGTCCATAGAGAGCCATCAAGACAACTGTTGAGATTAAGCCAGAGATGAAGACATATCCAACGTTGTAGAGTGCAGCAGCATTGAAGTCATAGCCGTATAAGACCATTGATGATGTTGTTCCGCCGATGAATCTGACGACTGTTGCAAGCATACATGCGACAAAGATGAAGATTTCGCCTTTGAGGTTGTAGCCTGTCTTTTCGTTTAAGATGAGAGATCTGAAGAATCCAACGACTGCAACAGAACCGAATCCGATGAAGTAATCGAATGGGAATGTGTAGAGTCCCCAACCATCTGTGATACATGTGAGTAAGCCATAGACAAGACCGCCTGCGATGAGTCCTCTAGCTGGGCCACGTCTCAATGCGATGATGAATAATGGGAGCATCTGGAAGTTAACTGAACCGCCTGTAGGCATTGCGAATAACTTGATGAAGTTAAGAACGAATGCAAGTGCGATAAGCATACCGTCTTCTGCAATAGATCTTGTTGTTGTATTCTTTGCGCTCTCAGTTGTGCTCATTGCGACAACTGCAGCTAAGGTTAAGAATGCGATAGAGACTGGCAAGCCCCACGCTGCTTCAAGACCGTTGTAGTTCTCGATGACATAGCACATGTTGGAGTTGAATGCCTCTTTTGCGACGAAGACCATACAAATGGCAACGACGAATGAAAGGGTTGAACCAACCTTTAATCCATCAGCAACTTTTCCTTTAAGGAAACGTCCTGCGACAACAAGGATGACTGCGAGTGCGACACATGCGAGTAAGACAATGATTGTCCAGTTCCAAACTTTTGATGCATTTGAACCCTTGAATGCATCGATTAAGTTAACGTTAAAGTAATCCTTAATCTTGTTACCTTCAGCGTCGTACCACTTGAGTTCTACTGTGAAAAGTGGCGCTAATGTGAAGAGAACTCCGATGACTGCAGAGATAACTGCGCCGAGGAATCCCCATTTAGCTAAGAAGCCTCCTAGCTTGGTTTCTTTTTCCTGATTTGTGTTTTCCATAAAAAATACCTCCTTACAAAGGGAGGCACCACGACAAATACAAATTGTCCCACTACCTCCGCCAGCATTACCTGGATCAGGTGCCGTCGGGTCTCCTCAAGACCCCTCTCAGCCAACAGTAACGGTCAGCTCCGGTTGCAATAATTGTAATCTACTTAATTTGCCAGTCAATTGCTTTAACGCCATTCTCAGTAAGATAGCGGTCACATTGGGAGAAAAGATTCTTCTTAAACCAGCCTCCCTGATTAGCGGATAAAGGAGAAGGGTGTGCAGACATGAGCACAAGATGCTTAGGGTTTTTCACGTACTGTGCATACTTCTTGGCAAAGCCGCCCCACAACATATAGACCACTGGCTGATCTAATGTCTCGATATATGCCAAAGTGTCCTTCAAGAAGCTATCGTATTCTTTTCTCTTGTGGCTAAGAGGCGTGTTTTCAACAACAGTTAAATAAGCGTTCAAAAGAAGAACGCCCTGCTCTGCCCATGGAGTAAGGTCTCCGTTATCGAAATTCATGACGATGTTCTCATCATTTTGAATCTCTTTGTAGATATTGATTAATGATGGAGGAGGATTAAATCCTTTTGGAACCGAGAAAGATAAACCCATTGCCTGCCCAGGATTGTGGTACGGATCCTGTCCGATGATTACGACTTTAAGATCTTTTGGGGAAGTAAGCTTAAAAGCTTGGAAAACCATATCCCTTGGTGGATAGATGGTTTTCGTCTTGTATTCCTCATCAAGGAAAGCATGAAGACTTTTGCTGTATTCCTTATCTTTTGTTGCGCTAAAGAGCTCGTTCCAATCTTTTAACATAATGTGTTCATATTATATATTGAACAATCCGAAATCGACAATTCAGTAAAATGTAAGCGATATACATATCAATATCTTTGTTTTCAGAGCCGTTTTATCTTATAATCCTAGTGCTTACGTTGAGTAAGCATGTTTGTTTTTCAGAAATAACAAGGAGAAATAAGTAAACATGCCATTCATTACAGATGTCCACGCACGTCAGATCATCGACTCCCGTGGAAACCCAACTGTCGAAGTTGAAATCACAACTGAATCAGGTGCTTTCGGTAGAGCAGCAGTCCCAAGCGGCGCTTCTACAGGCGAAAGAGAAGCTCTTGAGCTCCGCGATGGAGACAAGAACGCATTCAACGGCAAAGGTACATTAACAGCCGTTAAGAACGTTAACGAAATCATTGCTCCAGCACTCGAGGGCGTTAATGTTTGTGAGCAGGTTATGATCGACAAGATCATGCTCGAGCTCGATGGAACATACACAAAGGCAAAATTAGGCGCAAATGCTATCCTCGCAGTCTCACTCGCAGCAGCAAAAGCAGCAGCAGACTTCCTCGGCCAGCCATTATACCGCTACCTCGGCGGCCCTAACGCAAAACAGTTACCAGTTCCAATGATGAACGTCATCAATGGCGGTAAGCACGCAGACTCATCATGCGACTTCCAGGAGTACATGATCATGCCAGTCGGCGCAAAGACATTCTCAGAGGCTATCAAGATGGGCGCAGAAACATTCGAAGCTCTCAAGAAGATCCTCAAGAAGATGGGCGATTCAACAGCAGTCGGTGACGAAGGCGGATTCGCTCCAAACAAGATGAAGAACAACGAGCACCCACTCGAAATCTTAGTCCAGGCTATCGAAGCTGCAGGCTATAAGGCAGGACCAGAAGGCATCATGCTCGGTATGGACGTTGCTTCTTCAGAATTCTTCGACGCAGAAAAGGGCAAGTATGTTCTTGCACGTTCTGGCGAAGGCGAAAAGACATCAGACGAAATGATCGAAATGCTCGCTTCATTCGTTGAGAAGTATCCATTAATCACAATCGAAGACGGACTTGCAGAAAATGACTGGGAAGGCTGGGCAAAGCTCACAGCTAGACTCGGCAAGAAGGTCCAGCTCGTTGGTGACGACCTCTTCGTTACAAACAAGGACTATGTCGCTAAGGGTATCAAAGAGAACTGCGCTAACTCAGTCCTCATCAAGGTCAACCAGATCGGTTCCTTAACAGAAACTCTCGATACATGCCAGAAGGCTATGAGAGCAGGATACACATGCGTTGTCTCACACAGATCAGGTGAAACAGAAGACGTCACAATCGCTGATTTAGCAGTTGCATTAAATGCAGGCCAGATCAAGACAGGTTCTATGTCACGTACAGACAGAATCGCTAAGTACAACCAGCTCCTCAGAATTGAGGAAGAACTCGGCGACGATGCAGAGTACCCAGGAATCGCAGCATTCTACAACCTCAACAAATAATTAAGGTCAAAAAAACTAGAGACGGTTAATTCCGTCTCTTTTTTATTTATAAAATAAGACGTATAAAGACGTTTAAAACAAAACATGAGTATTTGAACATCGAAATAAGAAAAAGACCTCGTCGGGTCTTTTTTTAATAAAAAATGAATTGATATGGAATGGAATTGCTCACTCTTTATTTCTCGTAAACTGATCGTAGTATTTTTTGAGTTTAAGTGGATAAAGCACAACGATAGCAATTACTGCTCCACCGACCGCCATTAAAGCCTGGTAAGGGAGTTTTGCAATCGCGTATTCAGGTGTTGAGTAGATAAACGCTCTCCCGATTGAATAGCCAACAATTTGAATTACCGCTCCGATTGAAACAGCCAAGATTCCAGAGACCAATGGATGCTTCTTTAAAACGTAATGGGAGAACAAAGAGATGGCTACAGCCTGCAAACCTCTAGTGACCAAAGAGACAAACATAGGAGTTGGATAGAAGAACAGGTCTCCCAAGAAAGAGCCAATACCACCAACCATAAATGCCTCAAAAGGACCGAGAAGCAAGGAGGCAATGCAAATCACTATATCGTTCAGGTAGAAATGACCGCCAGGAACAGGAATGCTAAATGACGAGAAGGCGATATTTAAGGCCAGGAACATTGCGGTCAGCGTTATCCTGAGTACCGTTATCTGATGTTGTTTTTTCATATTTATCCTCCAAAAAACATGAACAGATAATAGGAGGATATTGATTATATGGAAATATTCAAAACACTATAGAATAATATGACCAGATGAATTACGTATTTAAAGAAAACTCAACTCCCTTATACATCCAGTTATATCAATTTCTAAAGAAGGATATTGTAAATGGAGTATATCCTTTCAATTCCAAACTACCTTCTAAGCGTGTTATCAGAGACGAAACCGGCATTTCAATCATAAGTGTTGAGCACTCCCTTTCCCTTTTGACTGAAGAAGGCTATATCGAACCACGAGAGAGAAGCGGTTATTACGTTATCTTCAAAAAAGAAGACTTCATATCCTCCCTCGATACGCCTTCAGAGGGATTGACCATCCAAATTGGCAGTTCATACTCTGGAGAGTTCCCATTCAGCGTCCTTAGTAAAACTATGCGCAAAATACTCCTCGATTATGGCGAGAAGATAATGATCAAATCGCCAAACGAAGGATCAATTCTTCTAAGAGAGGAAATAAAGGCCTATTTAGCCCGTTCTCGCTCAATTAACGTGGAACTTGAACAAATAATCATTGGCTCAGGTTCGGAATACCTGTACGGCTTAATAGCCCAATTATCATCTCCAGATGATGTGTTCGGAATTGAGAACCCATCTTATGCAAAGATTAAAGAAGTATATGAGGCTTCATCTAAAAATGTTATTTCACTCAACCTTGGCAATGATGGAATTGACACAAGACAGTTAATGGATTCGCCCACAACGATTCTACATGTTACCCCATTCCATTCCTATCCTAGTGGCATCTCGATATCAGCTACCAAGAAACACGCTTATCTTTCATGGGCAAAAAAGAATGGGTCACTGCTTATTGAAGACAACTATGATTCAGAACTAACCGTCTCTTCTAAAGAAGAAGATTCCCTTTTCGCTTTGAGCGAAGATGATAATGTTATTTATCTAAACACATTCTCAAAAACAATAGCACCATCATTCCGTGTCGGATATATGCTCCTCCCAAAGCATCTTGTCCCTGCGTTTAAAAGTAGACTAGGCTTCTATTCTTGCACGGTTCCAACCTTCACCCAGTTAGTCATTTCCGAACTCCTTCGCAACGGAGATTTTGAAAGGCATCTAAATAGAGTTAGAAGGAAGAAGAGAAGACAGTTGAAAGAAACGAAAAAAGACTAGTCATCCAGTCAATTGAATGGGCTAGTCTTTTTATTTGTTTTTGAGTACGTATCTTGAGATTAAGGCAATCGTCTTTGAGTCTCTGATCTCATCTTTGACGATCATGTCCACTACCTCATCAAGTGTCATATAAATGACATCGAGAGTTTCATCTCTATCCAAATGCTGCTCAGACTTAACGAGGTCCTTTGCAACATATAAGTGGATTGCCTCATCCGTATAGGCGATTGATGGGTAAACCGCTCCATAATACTCGATTGAGTTCGCATGCCATCCGGTCTCTTCTTCAAGTTCGCGGACCGCACAGACATCTGGGGTTTCATTTGGGTCAAGCTTTCCGGCAGGAAGCTCATATACCTCTTTGTGAAATGGGTATCTGAACTGTTTCTCCATGATGATTTTTCCATCAGGGAGGAAGGCTAGTACGCATGATGCGCCTTGGTGCATTATGTATTCACGGGTCGATTCATTTCCGTTAGGACAGAGCACCTTGTCCTTAAAAACTTTAAGAAGGTGTCCGTCGAACACCTTCTCGTGAGTTAATTGCTTTTCAATTTTGTCCATTAAGCGACGATTGTGTCGTTTCTAGAGATTTCACCAATGAGAGCGACGAGGAGTCTGCCAACACGTGCGTATGCATGCATGACATCGACTAAGTCTGAGGTCTGGACCTTCTCTTTGAATGGTGATGAGACGACTTTGACGCAGATGGATGGGACGTCGACTAAGTGTGAAGCAACTGCTATTGCTCCAGACTCTGAATCGAAGACGACGTTCTTGGAAGCACCTAAGACGAAATCACCTGAGGTAATCGTCTTGATCTGTGCTGGATCTTTGTAAACCACATCGCTTGAGAAGAATGTACCGCCCTTAACGTTGATTAAGGACAACTTCTCAGCGGTTGAGATCGTGAGGTTTGAAAGGTAGTTTGAAACGTTGAAGTATTCAGGCATACCTGGAATCTGTCCGATCTTGACTCTAGGATCGACGACTCTCTGGTCAACGTCACATAAGTGAATTGACTCTGAGACAATGACGTCTCCTGCTTTGAGGCTATCGGAATATGAGAAACACTTGCCGACGTTGATGATCAAGATGACTGAGTACTTATCAGCTAAATAGCTGGTAGCAGCCGCCATCATATAGCTAGTTGAAGCGCCATAAGCGACGACAACACGCTGAGAGAATGCGTCACCGGAGAATACTTTGACTGTGCCGAATGGTTTCTCCTCCATTTTGTTTCTCAATTTGGAATCGAAATAGATGACGTCATCGTATGTTGAACCGATTATGAGAATCATATTAGATTTCCCCCTTTCTCTCGAAGTCGTTTGCAGAGAGGAACTTCTCTAAATCCTTCTTAGGGACTGGTCTGCTGTAGTAGTAACCCTGGATGGCATCACATCTTGATTCGCTCAAGATCTTGACTTGTTCTTCCTTGTCTACGCCTTCAGCGACGATTCCGAGGTTCATTGTCTTAGCCATTGAGATGATGGCCTTAACAATTTCCTTTGACTTATAGTCAACAGAGATACCATCGATCAATGACTTATCGATCTTGATGATATCGATTGGAAGTTCTTTGAGTGTGTTGAATGATGATGCATGAGATCCGAAGTCATCAAGAAGAATCTTGATACCCATTTCTCTGATCTTTCTAAGAACGGACTGGATGTACAAAGAGGATGAGATGTTGAATCTGACTGTTTCGGTAACCTCTGCCTCGATAAGCATTGGGTTAACGCCGTAATTCTCGATTGTGCTTTCGACGTCCTTGATGAATGTTGGGAGGAAGAGCTCATAAACTGAGAAGTTGACTGAGACAGGAAGAATCTTCTTACCTCTTCTCTTCCAGTCTGCGATGTCTTTGCAGACTTTGTCTAAGATGTAAATGTCGAGTTCGTGGATGATGTTTGAGTTCTCTGCGAAGTCAATGAACTTAGATGGAGAGACTAAACCATGGATTGGTGAGTTCCATCTGACGAGAGCCTCAAGTCCGACGAACTTCTTGTGGATGAGATTGAACTTTGGCTGGTAGTAAACCTCGAATTCATCGTTCTTCAATGCGTCAAGGATCTGACCAAGTTCATTTTCGAATGATGAGTTATCTTTCTTCTCGTTATATGGGGAGAATGAGGTGTACTTAGATTCACCGCTCTTACGAGCAGCTGCGGCGTTGTCGATTGCCTGGAAGACTGAAACGTCTTTCTGTCCTTTGAAGATGCCGAAGTATGGTTGGACGAATAAACGGATGTCTTTCTCTTTTGCAAGTCCGAATGTCATTGAGTCGAAGTCCTCAGTGATTCTCTTAAGCAAGTTGTCATCGCCCATGAAATAGATGAAGAATGAGTTCTTGTCGAAACAGTATGCTGGTTTCAACTTTGCCATCTCTGGTTTTGAGAAGTAAGAGATGAATTCATCGGCGATGAAACCATGGAACGCTCTAACCTGATCAGCCTGATATGATTCGTAGATGATATCGGTTTTGATAGGTGAGTAAGAGATGATGTAGCTCTGAGTTGGCTTCTTTTTATAGTTCTTAGCGATTGCTTTGGTGAATGTGTCTAAGTTATAGAAGGAGATTCTCTTACCGAGGTTATAGAAGTTCTCGTTCAAGGAACCTGCTTCATTTGTGATTTCTCTTGCTGCAAGAGCGATTAATGTCGTCGCGATTGATGCGGCGGAGATAAGGACAGCGATGTAGATTGCGTTTGTTAATGCCGTCAAACCAATTTCAGGATTCGAGAAAACAAACATAGGTCCTAAAACTGCGACAGCAACCGCAATTGCAACAACTGCTACTGCAGATATGATTAGGAATTTGGCTTTCTTATTCATCTTTTACGTCCTCCTTTCCCTCTTTCTCCAAGAGTTCTTTTTGTTTCTGCTCGATTATTTCATTGAGCATTTCTTCTTTTAATCTAGCGATGTCTTCAGGACTCAGTCCTTCCATTCCGGCCACCGCTTCAGCCGGCTTGGCTTCTTGTTCATCTTCCATCTTGGCGGCTTTCACAATGTCGATTACGCTCGTTGTGATGAGATATCCCGCCGGGATGGCTAGAAGAATTATCAATCCCCATATAGTTGTGAAGAATGAGTACAGCTTTCCGAATGCCACCGATTTGCCAGTGACTTTTCCAATGAGGTAATCCTCTGAGAAGTACTGCGTTTGATCGGTACAGTCTCTTTCGCCTCCGTTCGTGTCAGCACACTGTTGGGAATCGTTGTTGATGCCGTGAACCGTGAAGTAATACTTGCCGTCTTCTTTGATGTCAATTTTCGATACTCTATGAGTAACGACAAGTCCCCACGTTTCATAGAAGAACGTGACATCGTCTTCTAATTGGATGGTAGATGCCTCAACGTCCTTTACGAATATCGCTGAACCTACCGGATATAACGGCTCCATTGAGTCGGTCTGGACAACAAGGGTGGCAGTTCCGAGGAACATGTTGACCCCGTAATGCTTATCCTTGTTGATCTGGCCATTGATCATGAAGGCAGCAAAGAAACCGACGGCGCCGACAACTACTGCTGTCATGAGCCAACCGACGATTCTCCTCCAAAGAGGTTTCTTCTCTTTTTCCTTTTCTACGATCTCTGCCATTTGCCTGTTCTCTACGAATAGAGCCTTTCTACTAGTTTATTCCTCGTCTGAATCAGCTCCGCTGACCATTGCGTCGACTTCTTCTTCGACGAGTTCTTCGACAACCGTCTCTCTCTTGAATGTTGAGACAACACGACCTTGTTTATTGGTCTTGATGTCATCGAGAGTGAGGGCTCTGTCGTTTCTGACAATCGTCTTCTTGAGGACAACTGCTTTCTCGAGGATTGTGACCTCGATAGATGTCCTGACGATTGGGTTCTTAGTTGATGATGCTGTGATTGTTGCAACGCCTGGAGCGACGCCGTAAACGACTCCGTCCATGACTGTTGCGATTGAGTCGTTGTTGGTTTCCCAGACAACTACGTCATCAGCGCCAAGTTCTGATTTGGACTTGAGCATGAGTGCCTGTCCGACCTTGAGTTCACGTACACCCTTAGCGATGAGGACGCCGCCTCTAACTGCTATATCGAGTGTTGCCTTCTTTGAAGGATCCTCGTTTGGTGTAGCTGTGATTGTAACGATACCTCTTGCAATACCTGTGACAACGCCGTTGTCGATTGTTGCAAGCTTCTCATCGGATGTTGTCCATGTTACAGACTCATCTGTTGCATTCTCGAATGCTGTTTCGATATTGAGTGTCGAGCCAGCAAATACCTCGTTTGCAGTAGCTTTGATGCTGAATACGATCTCGAGCTTTGGAAGGATGGTGATTGCCATGCTTGCCGACGCGGTTGGATCGATTGTTGAGGTTGCTGTGATGATGACTTCACCTTCTCCTAAGCCGAGCACTTCGCCTTCTGGGCTAACTGTTGCAAGCTTAACGTCGGATGTTGTCCAGACAAGCGTGTCTTCTTCGCTGATGCCCGAGAAGCCCATTAAGCCAAGTGACTCATTGACTCTCACGCTGTTTTCGAATGCGGTAATGATAACCTTTTCGATACATGCGACTGA
>DCHU01000019.1:16741-19589 GCA_002314915.1 Caryophanales bacterium UBA1744 | reverse complement strand
CTTGAGCGTCATAGCGACGAATCCAATTCCAAGACCGTGATAAGTGATGACTTGCATAAGGTCTTCATCAATTACTTGTTCACCATAGAATTTTGCGCCACACACATTCAATATGATTTTGACGATAAGAATAATTACGCCACCTATTAAAGCGGATGGAATAAATGATTTTTTAAGGAAAGGGATTGCACTTCTTAAGAGATGCGCAAAAAGCATTGCCAATAATAACAATCCTATCTGGAAAATAACGCTCCATACGTTCCCGTAGTTATCGATGGAAAAATTCCAGCTTTTTGTTGTTTCAACTATCTCTTCTGCCAATAACATAAATAACTGCCTCTAGTGCATTAGTCTAACCGAGAGGGTATGTATGTCAATTTCCGTTTTATTCTTCAATTTAAAAAATCCAATTTCTACCGCGAATTTTGTCGTTCTACCGTTATTAGAGTATGAAAAATTGTCATAAATTTAAATTTATAGCCGAAATGCATAAAACCGCTTTCTTTACTTATGTAACACCTTTTATAGATATTTTTCTTTACATTGCGCACACATAAGTTAAACTTTGACCGGATTGATAGAGGCGCAATCGAAAAAAGTATCCAATGAAGGGGGCACCCAAAGAAGTTGGAGAAAGGTGAGATTGCCGAAACGATCTAGAGGCATCTAGGTTGATTGGGCCGCTGGGGAATACCCAAGTGGACTCCTACGTCAAGTAGAGGCGCTATTCAATGAACACCAAACTTTATGGGGTTGCATTGAGCGTGCAATCCCGTTTTATTTAAGTGAGGTATGTTATGAAGAAAGACATCATTTTCAAGGGAACGGCAACTGCTATCATTACACCATTCAAGAACGGTGAGATTGATTACGAAGCCTTCCGTGCGTTATTAGAAGACCAGATTGTTAAGGGAGTTAATGCTCTTGTTGTCGCCGGAACTACAGGTGAGTGTTCAACTTTAACCGATGAAGAGCAGTGGGACTTAATCGAGTTTGCCGTCAAAGTAGTTAACCACAGAGTTCCTGTTATCGCTGGCACAGGATCAAATGACACCAGACATGGCTGCAGATTAACTAGAGGCGCTTGCGACAGAGGTTGCGACGCGGTTTTAATCGTTACTCCATATTACAACAAAACATCACAGGCGGGCTTAATTGCTCATTTCACTGCAATGGCTAACGCATCAACAAAACCTGTCATTCTTTACAACGTTCCAGGAAGAACCGCAGTCAACATTGAACCTGAGACATACGCAGAACTTGCTAAACATCCGCTTATCTCATCCGTTAAAGAAGCTAGTGGAAATCTTGAGAAATTGGCAAAGACAATGGAACTTGCACCTGAACTCAATTACTACAGCGGAAATGATGACCAGATTGCAGTAATGATGGGAATGGGATGCCTCGGCGTTATCTCGGTCTTATCAAATGTCTGCCCTTCAGAAACGGTTGAAATGACCGATGCACTTTTGGCCGGAGATGTAGAAAAAGGAAATCAACTTCAGGAAAAGTACATGCCATTGGTAAAGGCATTGTTCTCCGACGTTTCTCCAATTCCTGTTAAGGAAGCAATGCATATGCTTGGCCATTGCGAATTGGATTTAAGATTACCATTGGTTCCAACTAGCGAAGAAAAGCGTGCTCATCTTAAAGATGAGTTAATCAAAGTTGGATTTGATTTATAAGGAGCATTTATGAAGATTATTCTTAATGGCTCAAACGGCAGAATGGGACAGGCCGTTATCAAAAAAGCAGGTACAAACGAAATAATCGGGGTTGATAAGCTCAGCACCGAATTCCCAACACTTGATTCATACACCGGAGATGCTGATGTGATTATTGATTTCTCACATCACTCTGCAACGCCTGAACTAGTGGCTTATGCGATAAAGAGAAATCTTCCTTTAGTCATCGCCACAACAGGACAGACCGCAGAGGAGAAAGCTCTCATTAACGAGGCTTCAAAAACCATCCCAGTCTTCTTCTCATACAACATGTCTATCGGAATCGCCGTCTTGGCGGATTCGGCTAAGAAGATCGCTTCCGTTCTTCCAAATGCCGAGATTGAAATTGTTGAGACGCATCACGATCAGAAACTTGATGCTCCATCAGGAACGGCATTATTGCTTGCTAGAGCAATCCAGGAAGTAAGAACTGATTCAGAGATTAAAACGGGAAGAAGTGGATACGGGAAACGTGACCCAAAAGAAATTGGCATTCAGTCTATCCGCATCGGTAATATTGTTGGTATCCACGAGATTATAATCTCAACGGGACTCGAATCAATTACTCTCAAACACGAAGCATACGATCGATCACTCTTTGCAGACGGAGCCTTGAAGGCTGCCGAGTTCATCGTCGGCAAAGGAGCTGGCATCTACGAAATGAAGGATACTTTAAAGTGAAAATCCCGTTCGTGAAGATGCATGGATGCGCAAACGACTATATTTATATAGATTGCATCAAGAATAGCATCGATAACCCAAATGAACTCGCAAGAGTAATGTCCCCAAGACATTTCTCAATCGGCAGTGATGGACTTGTCCTTATCTGCCCATCCGATGTAGCTGACTTCAAGATGAGAATGTTTAATCTTGATGGCTCGGAAGGAAAGATGTGCGGCAACGCAATCAGATGCGTTGGCAAATTCGTCTATGACAAAGGCTACACTAACTCAAATGAGTTATCCATTGAAACGTTAAGCGGAATCAAATACCTTAGCCTTCACGTCAAGAACGGTAAGGTTGAAACTGTTAGCGTTAAAATGGGTCAAGCTAAGCTTGGCAAAAATGATTTACCAGTTATCAGTGATACAGACACCGTTATCAACAAATCGGTATCAGTCGCT
>DCHU01000019.1:14561-16640 GCA_002314915.1 Caryophanales bacterium UBA1744 | reverse complement strand
ATTGGACCTAAGTTTGAATTTGATCCTATGTTCCCAGAAAGAGTAAATACAGAATTCATCCGTGTAATCGATAGAACAACTCTTGATATGAGAGTTTGGGAAAGAGGAAGCGGTGAGACATGGGCATGCGGAACTGGAGCATGCGCAGCTGCAACAGCCTCTGTAATCAATGGCTATTGCGACTATGATAAACCAATCACGATTCACCTATTAGGTGGTGACTTAAAGATTACCGTAGACCGTTCACTCAATGTTTTGATGGAAGGTCCTGCTACAAAGGTATTTGAAGGAGTATACGAATATGAGTGTTAAAGTGAATACGAACTATGACAATCTCGTTAAAAATTATTTGTTCTCCGAGATTGCTAAAAGAGTTAAAGCATATACGGCAGCTAACCCGGACAAGAAAATCATCAGATTAGGTATCGGAGATGTTACTCAGCCTTTAACCAAGACTGTCATTGATGCAATGGCGAAAGCCGTTCAAGAGATGGGCGTTAAGGACACTTTTAAAGGTTATCCACCTGAATATGGTTATGACTTCTTAAGGGATGCGATAGTTGCTCATTACGCGAAGAGATGCAACGTCACTATTAAGAGCGATGATGTCTTCGTTTCTGATGGAGCGAAGTCTGACTGCGGTAACATTACCGAAATTTTCGGTAACAACGAGATTTTGATTCCTGACCCAGTCTACCCGGTTTATTTGGATTCCAACATCATGTGCGGAAGAAAGGCTAGATTCATCAATGCGAATCAGGCAAACCTTTTTGCCCCATTACCTGACGGCATAGAAGGTAAAAACTTCGTTATCTACATCTGCTCACCAAACAATCCAACAGGCTCCGTTTACACGAAAGAACAGTTAGAGGCTTGGGTTAAGTTTGCTAAAGCAACTGAATCGGTAATCATCTTTGACTCAGCTTATGAAGCCTATATCACTGGCGGAGAGCCAAAATCGATTTATGAAGTGGACGGCGCTAAGGAATGCGCAATTGAAATCTGCTCATTATCCAAGAGCGCAGGCTTCACCGGCACACGCTGTTCATGGACAATCGTCCCAACAGAATTGATGGTGGGAGACGTCAGCTTGAATGCGATGTGGGCTAGAAGACAGGCGACCAAGTTCAATGGTGTACCATATATCATTCAAAAAGGCGCTGAAGCGGCTTTATCCGACCAAGGAAGAGCCGAGTCCGATGAAATAGTTAAGTATTACATGAGGAACGCTAGACTAATCGCGGACCTCTTCAAGGAAAAAGGATTGTTCTTTACAGGAGGCATCTCATCGCCATACATCTGGTTAAAGGTTCCGGAAGGAATGACATCATGGGAATTCTTCGATAAACTTCTTAATGAAGTTCAAATTGTGGGAACTCCAGGATCTGGATTCGGAAAGAATGGAGAAGGTTTCTTCAGGCTTACCGCATTCGGCTCATATGAAGATACATTAGAAGCAGTCGAAAGGCTCCGTCGCTTCTTATAAGGAGGGTTTATGAAAACAATACTTCACGATAATGTGACCGTCAGAGATGGACAGTTGTTCTTCGCTGACGCAAACGTAAATGAATTGATAAAGGAATACGGAACTCCAACCTTCCTTCTAGACGAAAACAAAATTAGAGAACACATCAATGAATATAAGAGTGCGATGAAGGAATACTTCGGCGAAGGTTCAATCCCTCTATACGCTTCCAAGGCATGCAGTTTCAAAGAACTATATAGAGTTGTGGCATCAGAAGGAATTGGAACAGACATCGTATCTCCTGGAGAACTCTACACAGCAGTTGCGTCAGGATTCGATATGTCAAAAGCGTTCTTCCACGGCAACAATAAGACCGATAGAGACATTGAATTCGCAATGGATAGCGGCCTAGGTTACTTCGTTGTCGATGGCATTGAAGAGCTTGACGCGATTGAAAGAATCGCTCTCAAGAAGGGCATCAAACAGAAAATCTTATTGAGAATAACCCCTGGTATCGACCCTCACACCCACAAGAAAATATCAACGGGTGGAGTTGATTCAAAGTTCGGTTCCGCAATTGCGACTGGCCTTGCCGAGAAGATGGTTAAAGAAGC
>DCHU01000019.1:888-14485 GCA_002314915.1 Caryophanales bacterium UBA1744 | reverse complement strand
GACCCATACATTGATGCGATTGAAATCATGACAGAGTTCATCGCAGACATGAAAGACAAATTCGACCTTGTTACCGATATACTCAACTTAGGTGGTGGATTCGGAGTCAGATACATCGATTCGGATCCTGAAATCAGCTATACCGAAAACATAAAAGCAATCGGAATAGAACTCGATAAGAAGTGCAAATCACTCAAAATTAAAAAACCTGTCATTTATTTAGAACCGGGCAGAAGCCTTGTAGCCGATGCCGGTATGACAGTCTATGAAGTGGGCTCAGTCAAATCCATCCCAGGCATTAAAAACTATGTCTCAATCGATGGAGGAATGACCGATAATCCTAGGTACACCTTGTACCAATCACCATATACAGTCATATCTGTAACAAAGCCGGAAGCGCCTTGCAACTTCAAGTGTTCAATCGCTGGAAGATGCTGTGAATCCGGTGACATCATCCAAGAAGATGTCATGCTTCCGAAGCCAGAACGTGGAGATTTAATCGCAGTTTTGGTCACAGGTGCGTATAATTACTCAATGTCGAGTAATTACAATAGAATTCCTCGCGCTCCAATCGTAATGATCTACAACGGCGTAGCTAGGTTGGCAGTTAAAAGAGAAACATATGAGGATTTAGTCCTCAACGACATGTAAGGAGGTCGTCAAATGATAGTAGCAAAATTCGGTGGTAGCTCACTCGCCTCAGCAACACAGTTCGCTAAGGTAAAGAAGATTGTTTCTTCAAACCCTGATATTCAGGTCGTGGTCGTCTCAGCTCCAGGCAAGAGATGTTCTGGTGATATCAAAATCACGGATTACTTGTACACTTTAAGATCACACTACAAATACAGTGTTCCAGAGGACAAGATTGAAGGCGAAATCATGAACCGCTATAAGGAAATCTCTGATGACCTTAAACTCGGTTACAAGATAGAGGACGAAATCAAAGCCTTCTTCGATTCATGCAACAAGAACACGGATACAAACAGAATCGTTTCAAGAGGAGAATACTTCTCAGCTAGATTAATGGCAGAGACCCTCGGATTCGAATTCGTCGACGCAGCAGACGTTCTTCACTTCACATTCGATGGCGAACTTGATGAAGAAGCTTCCGCGACAGCAGTTAGAGAAGCCGTTGAAACATATGGACGCATCGTCGTCCCAGGATTCTATGGATCATATCCAAACGGCGACATTCATTTATTCTCCCGCGGTGGCTCAGACATAACCGGTTCATACATCGCCGCATTCTTAGGCGCTGATGTGTATGAGAACTGGACAGACGTCTCAGGTGTTTATAAAGCAGACCCACGTATCGTTAAGGATGCAGAAGTCGTTGAATCAATCACATACGAAGAATTACGTGAAATGTCGTACATGGGTGCAGACGTCCTTCACCAGAACTCAGTCCGTCCATGCCAGACACACAACATCCCTATCCACATCAAGAACACCAATGACCCAACAGCTCCTGGTACTTACATCGTCGAAGAAGCTAAACAGGAAAGACCGGTCACCGGATTAGCATGCAAGAAGGGATTCGTTAACTTCTTCATCTACAAGAGACACATGGCTAACCAGATCGGTTTCATCTATGATGTCCTTGAAATCTTCAAGAGATATAACGTTTCAGTCGAACACATCCCAACCGGAATGGACAACATCACAGTCGTTGTTCAGGAAGCAAACGTTTCCAAATGCATTCATAAGATTCTCTCCGATTTAAAGGAAGAACTCGATTGCGAAGTCGACTTCGAAAAGAACATGTCGCTTCTCGCTGTCGTCGGTCTCAACATGATTGGATACATCGGTTTATCAGCAAAGGTCTTAGGAATCCTTGCTAGCGAAAACATCAACGTCAAGATGATCGTCCAGTCACCAGATGAAATGAACATGATGGTCGGTCTTGAAACATCAGATGCTGACCAGGCGCTCGCTGCTCTCTACAAAGGACTCCATGAGCAGAATCTCTTATAAGGAAATATTGAAATGAAAGAATTTGTTGTTGCTATTCTCGGTGCTACAGGCGCCGTTGGAAGAGAAATGATGAAGGTTCTCGAAGAGAGAAACTTTCCAGTCTCAAAATTAATCCCACTCGCTAGTGCTAGAAGCGCTGGCATGAAGATCCCATTCATGGGAGGAGAAGTTGAAGTTCAGGCTATCACTGAAGATTCCTTCAAAGGCGTTGATATCGTCTTAGGCGCATCTCCAAACAAGATTGCTCAGCAGTACGCTGACGCTATCGTTAAGGCAGGATGTGTATTTATCGACAATTCCAGCGCATTCCGTATGGATCCTAACGTTCCACTCGTCGTTCCAGAAATCAACCCTCAGGACGCTTATAATCATCACGGAATTATCTCAAACCCTAACTGCTCAACAATCATCACACTCGTTGCTATCAACGCTATTAACAAACTCTCTGAAATCCAGGCAGTCGTTGCTTCAACCTACCAGGCTACATCGGGAGCAGGTGCAAATGGACCTAAGGAATTAGCACAGGAAGTTAAGGATATTGAAGCAGGAAACCCAGTACATCCTGAGACATTCCAGTATCAGATCGCTTATAACTTAATCCCACACATTGGTTCATTCTTGGAGAATGGATACACAACTGAAGAAATGAAGATGCAGAATGAGGGAAGAAAGATCATGCATCTCCCTAACCTTAAGGTTAACTGTACATGCGTTCGCGTCCCAGTCTTCAGAAGCCACTCAATCTCCGTAACATTAGTTACTAAAGACCACTTAACAATCGATGCAGTCAAAAATGCAATCGCAAATGAAAAAGGCTGCAAACTTGTTGATGATCCAGCAAACAAGATCTACCCAATGCCATTAGACACATCCGATCAGGATCTCGTCTGGGTTGGACGTATCAGAGAAGATCTTCTCAATCCAAACGGCATCACTCTCTTCTGTTGTGGTGACCAGGTTAGAAAAGGTGCTGCAACAAACGCAATTCAGATTGCTGAGTTGTTTGTAAAATAAAACCAATAAATCCTTTTGTCCTTATCTATATATTATTTATAATAAGCGGCGAAGGATTTTTTAAATGCTTACTAATTATTTCGATACTAAATTCCCAAAGTGGTTAAAAGTGCTCTGCGTTATATTCGGAGACGCTTACATAATATATAGAGTCATGCTCTTTGTTGACTCCTGTATTGCTGGAGGCCCTAAGAAAACGCAGCCATTGATTGTTGCGATTATTGAATGCGTCCTTTGGCCATTCGCGCTCATCTGCTTATTCGTTGACCTTGTTCACGTTTGCAATGGCGAGAAGATTCATTGGCTATGTGATGTAGATGAGGCAACTCCTCAAGAAGATCCGAATCCTAAAGCGACTGCAAGCACATCAACATCAACTGAAGGCGCAACAGAAGTTGAATCAAAACCTGTTGAATAATCAAGTAGATATAAAGAGCCATTTGAAGGCTCTTTTTTCTTTAATTCCTACTGAGAAAATGCAAAAGAAAAGACCCCACGTAAGTGAGGTCTAAGTCTTTTAGAAATTACTTTCCAGCCTTCTTAGCTGTTTCGCAGAGTTCTGCGAAAGCCTTTGGATCGTTGATAGCTAATTCGGATAACATCTTTCTGTTAAGACCTTCGCCAGTCTTTGAGATGATGCCAGCCTTTGTTAAGCCGTCGATGAATCTGGAATAGCTGAGGCCATTCTGGTGGCATGCAGCGTTGATACGCTTGATCCAGAGTTTTCTGAAGTCAGACTTTCTGTCTCTTCTTGACTGGTATGCGTACTTGTAACCTTTTAAGACCTGCTCTTTAGCTGTCTTGAAGAGGAGGTGCTTGGAACCGAAGTAACCTTCAGCTGCCTTGAGGATTTTCTTTCTACGTGCGTGTGTAGCAACACTATTCTTAACTCTCATTGTCTTTCCTCCTTATTTGCAGATCATATCGCGAATTCTCTTCATATCGACTTTTGCGACATAATAAGCCTTTGCGAGATGCTTTCTCTGTTTTCTTGATTTGCGTGGTGCGAAGTGACCCATGTAAGCGTGCTTGATTTTGAGCTTACCTGTTCCAGTAACCTTGATACGCTTTGCCAAGGTTCTGCTTGATTTCATTTTTGGCATGTTCTTTCTCCTTTATTTCTTCTTGGGCGCCAATATGGCTCTATACCATTTTTCTTCCCAGTAAGGGGCCTTATCAACTTGTGCAACATCTGCGAGGATCTCAAGGAACTTGTTCATGACATCGACGCCGACTTCTTTGTGTGAGAGCTGTCTTCCACGGAATATGACAGCGACTTCGACTTTGTTACCATCCTCGAGGAATTCTCTTCCTTTACGAGCCTTGGTCTCAATGTCGTGTAATCCGATTTGAGGAGTTAGCTGAATCTGTTTGACTTCAGTCTTGTGCTGATTCTTTTTTGCTTGCTTCTCAGCTTTCTGCTGTTCGAAGCGATATTTTCCGTAGTCAAGAATCTTGCATACTGGTGGATTTGCCTTTGGCGAAATGCAGTAGAGGTCGAGATTGTGCTGAACAGCAATCTGATTTGCTTCTCTAGAAGACATGATGCCAAGGTTCTCACCGTTAGGTCCGATTAAACGAACCTCTGGGAAACGGACATTCTCATTGATTGGATCGCGTCTCTTTTCTGGTCGACGCTGATCACGTGGATTAATGTAAGCGATAGGTAGTACCCTCCAATTTCTCGAAAAAAATAGCGCGCAGCAATCTGCACGCCTCACAATATGGATTATTAAGTCCATTGTAGCCGGGGCCAATCTCCTGAGGAGGTCTGGCGAGTTCGTGCTGGAACTGCTTTCTACTTTTTCGACATGCAAAATAATACAAGATTCTAATCTGGTTGCAAGCATAAATTTATTTATATAGCGAAAAAACGTGTTTTTCTCTAAACATGAGACAATTCAAGCTTCTACAATTCGTTGACCTTAAGATTCCCAGTACTAATCCAACGTTGTTCTTTATAACCAAATAGTTTTTGATACTCTCTCATCTAGTTTTCAAAACGTAGAATAATGTAGATTTTATAATCTACTAGTGATAGATTAACTCTTGCGTAGTTCGCATTTATAGTTATGCTTGTATGTTTCGCAAAGTCGGAACATCCAAAAGGAGAACAGAATTATGAGACAAATTGCAGTATTAACAGATTCAACATCAGACATCTCAAAAGAACTCCGTGATGAGTTCGGTCTCGACTACTTGAAGATGGCTGTCACAGTCGACGGAAAGGAATATCCAGCTTCCCTTGACTACGAACAGTACACTCCATCTTGGATCTATGGTGAAATGAGAAAGGGAACACGAGTTAAAACCGTTCAGGTCACCGTTGAAGAATTCACAAAGAAATTCACTGAGTACTTAGAGAAGGGAATGGACATCGTCTATGTCGCTTGCTCAAGCGCATTATCGGGTTCATACAACACAGGCCGTGTCGTTGCAGAAGAATTACTTCCAAATTATCCAGACGCAAAGATTGCTTGCGTTGATGCCAGAAACTCATCTATGGGCGAAGGCTTCCTTGCAATCGAAGCTTCAAACCTTGCTAAAGAAGGCAAGAGCGTTGAAGAGATTGTTGCAACGCTTGAAAACGATAGAGATTACTATCACCAGTGGTGCGCTACAGAAACTCTTACATATTTAGCACGTGCAGGACGTGTTGCGGCAGGAAAGGCCTTCTTTGGCAACATGCTCGGCATGAAACCAATCCTCATTTCAAACCTCAAAGGCGAGAACTTCGCAATCAAGAAGGTCAGAGGACGCAAATCTTCGATCGAAGAGCTTGCAAACGAAGTTGCAAACAACATTGTCGATCCTGAGAATCAGATGATCGCCGTGTTGCACGCAGATGACGAATCGGCAGCTAATATGCTGAAAGAAGCAATTTTGGCAAAGGTTAACGTCAAAGGCGTATATATGGGCATCATCGGTCCAATCATCGGTGCATCAGTTGGCCCAGGCACAGTAGTTGCTTATTTCAAGGGTAAGAAACTCGAACTTTAATTACTACATCACATAAGGAGGTTTCCCACATGGAAATCAGAAAAATCGATGGCGCTCTCTTGAACGACTTATTTAAAGCCGGTTTAGGAAACCTAAAATTACAGGAACAAACCATCAACGAACTCAACGTCTTCCCAGTCCCAGACGGCGACACAGGAAGCAACATGAGAATGACAGTCGAAAACGGAGTTAAGAACGCTCCAGAGACCGAAAACGTCGGAGAATTCGCAACAGCATTCGCTAGAGGCGTTCTCCTTGGCGCTAGAGGAAACTCAGGTGTCATCACATCTCAGTACTTCAAAGGTATCTCCCTCGTTCTTAAAGACCATGAGACAGTTACAATCAGAGAATTCGCAGACGCTCTCGTTCAAGGTTACAAGACAGCTTACAAAGCTGTTGTCACCCCAACTGAAGGAACAATCCTCACAGTTTGCCGTGAAGCTATCGAATTAACTTATGAAAAGGTCACAGATGATATGGACCTTGAAGCCCTTATCAAGTTGTGGCTTGTCCAGGCAAAGAAATCTCTTGAAGAAACTCCAGAGAAACTCGCAGTCCTTAAGGAAGCTGGAGTCGTAGACTCAGGCGGCGCAGGACTCATTGCTATCTTTGAAGGATTCTTAAGATACTTAGGCGGAGAAATCTTTGAAACAGACATCTCTTCATCAGAACACGGACCTACACAGGTCAAGATGGTCAGCAAAGACATCTTCAATGCCGATTCAGTTATGCAGTTCGGATACTGTACTGAATTCATTCTTCAGCTCCAGAACAGCAAGTGCAACCCAGCTGAGTTCGACATCGATGAATTCATTGCTTTCTTAGAGACAATCGGAAACTCCATCGTTGCCTTGAAAGATGAAGACATCGTCAAGGTTCATGTTCACTCCTTTGAACCATGGCGTGTATTCCAGAAAGCTCAGCAGTATGGTGAACTCGTCACATTAAAGGCTGAGAATATGGATATCCAGAACGCTCAGACAGAGGCTGAGAAAAAGGCCAAAAAGGCGGCACAACACAAGGCAATCGCTTATGTTGCAGTATGCCAGGGCGAAGGAATCATCGAACTTTATAAATCCCTTGGATGCGATATCGTTGTCAATGGTGGACAGACCATGAACACCAGCACCGAAGAGTTTGTTGAAGCATTTAAAGAATTGAATGCAGACAATATCATCGTCTTCCCGAATAACAAAAATATAGTTATGGCAGCTGAACAAGCTCGTGACATCTACAAAGATGCAAAGGTTCATGTCGTAAAGACTGGATCTGTTGCTCAGGGTTATTTTGCCCTATCCATGATGGATGTTGATGAGACAGACGTTGAAACGCAGCTTGAAACAATCCAGAGCGGCATCGAGAACGTCACCACGGTTTCAACAACACGTTCAATTAGAGATACCTCCGTCAATGGAGTCGTCTGCAAAGAGAACGAACCAATCTCAATTGTTGACCACACACTCGTGGCTGCTGATTCATCTGTAATTGATTCGACAATGAAAGCAATTGCGACAGTTGAGGATATCGACGACAAGGAAGTTATTGTCATCTTTAAAGGACAGGGTGTCAGTGAAGATGATGCAAACGAACTTCAGTCAGTAATCAACGCTAAATACCCATGTGCAGAGGTTGGAACCATCGACGGACAACAAGACGTCTATGACTTTATCCTCGGCATTTGCTAGACTATACGCATGAAAAAAATAGTCATCGATACATTAGGTGGAGATTTATGTCTCCAAGAAATACTAGAAGGCGTCATTCTCTGCCTCAATAAAGGAGAGCAATACGAACCGGTTTTGGTAGGTCCTAAAAAAGAGATCGATGACTTTTTTAATGCAAGAAACATCTCGGTTGAAGTCATTGATGCAGAAACCGAGGTTACGAACACGACTAATCCAATGACAATGCTCTATGAGCAGGATAACACCGCTTTAGTCAAAGCGTATCGCTATCTAAGGGACAACGAAGACGCTAAGGGTATGATTACCTGTTCTGCGACTGGTTGTGTGCTGGTTGGATCAATCTTCCATCTCGGTTTACAAGAAGGGCTCAAATTCCCTGTTTTAGGTGGAATCCTTAAACACGGCAACGGTAATGAGTTTTTACTTGCTGACTGTGGAGCAAACATCGATGTGAAAGATACCGACTTAGATAAGTTCGCAAGACTTGGTTCGAAGTTTATTGGCAGCTACTTAAGCATCGAAAAGCCTAGAGTTGGAATTGTTTCAAACGGAAAAGAAGAAGGAAAAGGCAATGCTCAAATTAAGTCTGCTGCCAAGATCCTCAAAGAAGATGAAACAATCAATTTTGTCGGTAACATTGAGGCTTGTGATTGCTTTAATGATATGGCAGATGTACTCGTATGCGATGGCATGATCGGAAACGTTGTGCTTAAAGTTGCAGAAGGTGTCGCCAATATCGTTGCCCATTACGGCGACTGCAAGGAAATAAATGAGAAAGTAGGCGAAAGATTCGACTACAACAACATTGGTGGTTCTGTCTTAATCGGCACAAAGAAACCTGTCGTTAAGGCGCATGGCGCTGCAAATAGAAAGACTATTGCCGGTTGTTATGACCAGGTAGTCAAATTGTTGAATGGAGGGTTCTAATATGAGTACAAAGGCGTACATCTATTCGAATGACAATCTTTATTCTGGGGACCTAGTGCTTCCTGATAACGTTGTTGAGCATATTGATGACTCTCACCATCTTGCCAGCAAGAACAAGATTTCAACCTCGATGTATTCGTACTTATATGAGATTGTTGGAGGCGAATTAACTTACACAGTCAACAACAAGCCGATTCACGATAGCAATGAGATCTCCGTATCTCATTCAAATAAATTCCACGGATTCGTAATCTCAGACGTCTCCGTTGGATTCGATTTAGAGGAACTCATCGTGGAGGATAAACTCAATCCTCTTAAGGAGATGATTCTCACCAAGAAAGAAAAAGAAGAATACGCCAACGCAAAGAGCAAGCAGGAATACCTGACCGTTCGTTGGTGCGTGAAAGAAGCGTATGGAAAGATGATTGGTTACGGGCTAACCAAAGAGGCTTTCGATTGCGACGACATCCCTTATAAATGGGCAAGAATCAACGATTCAATCGTTGTTGTTGTTTTCAAAAACCAGCCTCAGGATGTAGAATTCATTCTTAATGGAGAACCATTAAGTGGAGAACATTAGATTATTAGTCAAAACTAGATATGAAGCGTTAAAAAACTCAGCGAAGGATTTCGAGGCGTTTTTTAACATTTCTTTTTCTGATGACTCGAAGATCATATCCGAAAAGAACGACGGATATAGAATCTTTAAAACAACCTATGGTGATTCAAAGAAAAGAGTAAGACAAATAGCTTATTCTCTTAATAAGGATTACCCAGATTTAAAAGATCAGTACATCGGTATCGCAATCGATTCATCGCAAGAATGGATTGACGCATATTGGGGAATACTTGCATCAGGCAACAAACCATACCTTATTAACCACAGGTATCCTATCGAATTAACGAATAAGATTCTTTCGAGATTGGAAGTTAAATACTGTCTCAGATATAAGCAGTCATTCTCATATCAAACGGAACAAATCGACATTCGGACCCTTACTGAAGATGCACCAGAAGACTATGTGTTTACTTGGGCTAATGAGATAGCTCTTTCAACATCGGCAACAACACTTAAAGAGAAAATCGTTTTCTATAAAGGACAAGAGTTGGCGGAGAATGTCTTAAATGCTGATTACCTCCTCAACCACAATTCGAGAGCCAAAAAGCATTATAAGGGATCGTTGAAGTTGCTGGTCTTTATCCCTCTTTACCACATCTTCGGATTGGTAGCCATTATGACTTGGTTCTCTTTGTTCTCGCGTACTTTCGTATTCCTTAGAGATTATTCGGCGAAAACAATTCTTAAGACAGTAAAGAAACATGGTGTTACTCACATATTTGCTGTTCCTTTGTTCTGGCACACTTTAGACAAAGAATTACGCAAGACAGTCAGTAAAATGGGTAAACGAACCGAAAAAACCTTTAATAATGCAGTAGCAATGACATCTAAACTTCAAAAGAACGGCAATAATATCGATTATTCGAGAAACCTTCTTAAGAAGATCACGAACCAGTTATTTGGCCCGTCGGTATATTTCTGTATCACAGGCGGTTCTTATATTAAAGAAGACACATTGAAGTTAATCAATGCGTTAGGATATCCGTTGCTAAATGGATATGGAATGACTGAGGTTAGTATTACATCCGTCGTTTTATCCAACAGATTTTCAGACAGAGTTTCTGGATCGATCGGCAAACCTCTCCCAAGCGTTGAATATAAGATTGCGGAAGATGGAGAACTTTTAATCAGAGGCGCTTCAATCTCTCACAAATTGATGATCAATGGAGAAATCGTTGAACCAAAAGAATGGTTCTCAACTAACGATATAGCAAGGGTTGATGAGGATGGCAATTATTACATCCTAGGTAGAAAAGACGATATCTTCATCGGTGAAAATGGAGAGAATATTTCACCTGACGATATTGAGAAGAATCTCCAAATCAACGCAGCTAGATATTGTGTATTTGAATACAATGATAAATTGACGCTTGCGATACAGGTTTCTAAATACGCTTCAAACGAAGAAATAACATCTATTTATAAAGATGTGAAAGCCCAATTGGATAAACTCGACTCATCATCTAGACCAACACATTTGTTGTTCACAAGAGATGATTTGGCAAACGCAAATGCTATCAAGGTTTCTAGACAGGGACTCAAGAGATTGATTGAAAACAATGAGGTCAGCTTCTTTGACGTCGACTCGCTTGATAGCAATGCTGACTTAGGTATAAATCAGGCTATATTAGATAAATTAATCTCAATCGTTGAGGAATTCACATCTGTGCGTCCAATTGACCCTAAAGCGCACTTTATGGTCGATTTAGGGTGTTCCAGCCTTGATTACTTCACGCTTGTTTCGAGAATTAACACTGAATTTGGCGTTAGCATGCCTTATTCAGACCAATACGATAATTACACAGTCCAAGGCATGGCCAAGGTAGTGGAGGAGTTATTAGCATGATTTCCTGGATACTATATTGGTTTATGAGGGTTACGGCGTTCCCTTTATATTGGATTTACATCAAGCGTCGCACGTATTACGAAGATAAGAAAGATACGAACACGCACATAAAAGGTCCTGCAATCGTCGTTCTTAATCATAGGAGTCTTAAGGACTTGATGCTCGTTATTTTCATGTTCCCTTTCCGCAAAGTGTATTGCCAGATGTCTGAGGCGGTTTATACCACCAATAAGTACTTAGGCTGGATTATGAAGACCATTGGTGGCGTTCGCGTCGACAGAAAAAATAATGAGTTATCCTTTATGGATAAATCCGAAGAACTACTCGAAAAGGGTAAGATATTGGTCGTATTCCCTGAGTCAAAGGTCTCAACTGACGGTCAAATAAAGAAGTTTGCGCCTTCATATGTTGTCCTCGCTCAGAAGACTGGCGTACCAATCATCCCTATTTATGGAGACGGAAACTATGGTCTCTTCAAAAGGGTGCATGTCACTATTGGAAAGAAGATTTTTATCTATGACCACTGTGAGGATGTATACCCTACAAAAGCCCAGATAGATTCATTGAATAAGATGGTCAGACGAAAAGTCATGGTCATGGGTCAGGAACAGCAACATTTAAAAAATGTTGACCAATATCAAAAAACCTTTGCGTTAAGATACTTCTTAAAGGATTTAGGAAGACTGATAGTTTATTCGTTCAACTTAGGATTCCGTTTAAAGTTAGTAAATGCGGGTGAAAAGAAAAACAAAATCAAACCAAAAGGTGGATTGATTATTGTTGCTAATCACACAAGATTCATAGATCCTTTGGTGCTTATAATGGCTTATTGGCGCAGGCGTGTATACTGTCTAACTGGTGAAGCTGTGTTCCAAAAGAAATATCCTGTGAGAAATTTCCTTTTGAAGGAACTTGGGTGCATCAGAATTGATCGTAACGCTAACGACCAGGACGCTATCAATAACTGCATAAACGTACTTGATGGAGGCGGCGTTCTCCTGGTTTTCCCAAACGGAAGAATTCATAGAGATCAGACTATTGATGATTACAAGTCTGGTGCAGCATTATTAGCGAGCAGAACAGGTGTTCCTATGCAGCCTATCTACATCCATAACCAATCTAAAAAATGGAACAAAGTTAAGCTATATTTAGGCGAGCCAAAAACAGTTAAAGAACTCTGTGATAAAGAATATCCATCTGTTGAAGATTTAAATTCAGTAATGGATAATATGTTCACTCAAATCGCCTCATTCAAAGACGAAGCTGAGAAAGAGAAATAATATGTCAGAAACAGTTGAAAAATTATACGAAATACTCAAGAAAATCGAGCCTGATACTCAAATAAAATTAGAGGATTTAAAGCCAGAAACCAACATCAAAAATGATCTTGGCTTGAACTCAATTGGATTCCTTTATTTGGTAATTGGAGTAGAGAAAGAGTTCTGCATAACGATGAGAAATGCATCCCTAAATGAACTCGAAACACTTGGTCAAGTGGTGGAATACATCGAAGAAAACGCTTAAATCGACCGAAAAAAGAAGTCCCCAAGCGGGACTTTTATTTTTGCTCGATGAACACTGAATATTTTATATATCATTAACAACAAAGCAAGAAAGTTAGTACGCGTTTTTTGGTCATCATTTAGGTCCAAATAGCCTCTAAAATACGGAAATTGAGTTTAAAACGATTTATAATTGTTTTACCCCTTAAAAGGAGTTTTATATGGCCGCAAAGAAATCTACATCATCATCAAAGAAAAAATCATCAACAACTAAGAAGTCGTCTTCTAAATCGACTGTGCAAAAAGTTGTCACCAAAGAACTTAAGAAAGGCATTAAGAAAAACGCTAAGAAAAAACCTTTAGTGGCTGTTGCGTTATTCGTTGCCTTGGTAGTGGTTACCGCCGGTTTTGCATACCTTGAAAAATCTGGAACAACACATGTTTTCCACGAGGCTCCAGCAGATCCTGTTTCATTCAATGGATTAGTGTATGACGACCTCCAGATTCACTTCATGGAATTGGGCAATTGGTACACTGGTGATTCTGTGTATATTAAAGCAGGTGATGTAGACATTTTAATCGATGCTGGTTCAAGGAAAAACTCAGCCGCTCGTATTGAGAGCTATGTTGATAAATATTGCACCGATGGCACTCTAGAATATGTTATTGCAACCCATGCTCACGAGGATCATATTGCGGGATTCTCAGGAACAGGAAAGGATGGCATTTTCTATCACTATAACGTGGGGACAATTATTGATTTTGCCAAAACAGATTCAACATCCGCAGTATATAAGGACTATTTAGAAGCTCGCGATTACGCTGTCAGCAAAGGTGCTAAGCATTATACTGCCCTTGAGGCATATAAAGACTCTTCTTTGAAGAAAATAAAATTAGCGGACGATATCTATTTAGAAACGCTTTACCAGAAATATTATGAAGAAGCTGCTACAACAGAAAACAATTACTCTGTTTGCAACCTTTTAACATACAAAGATCAACATTTCTTGTTTACCGGAGATTTGGAAAA
>DCHU01000019.1:0-807 GCA_002314915.1 Caryophanales bacterium UBA1744 | reverse complement strand
GGTTCTAAGACATCATCTACTGACAAGTTACTCAAAGCAGTTCAACCAAAGGTTGTCGCGGTTTGCTGTTGTGCGGGTTCCAGTGAATATACAAAAACAGAGAAGAATAAGTTCCCTACTCAGGATTTCATTAATAGAGTCGCACCTCATACGGCTAACATCTATGTGACATCCATCTCAACATCGGATGACGAAAAGACATTTACATCGATGAATGGCGACATTAACTTCAGCAGCAATGGACAGGATTATTCTGTTGCTTGCTCGAATAACAACACAATTTTAAAAGATACGGAATGGTTCAAAGCAAATAGAACTTGGCCATTATAAGGAGCGGACCATGAATTACAGTGTTAAGAAAGATAGCCTTGAAATAACATTCTCTACGCTTGGCGCAGAGATGATTTCCGTTAAAAAAGACGGGAAGGAACGCCTCTGGCAAAACGACAATGGTGCATGGGGAGGACATGCTCCAATTCTCTTCCCGTACGCAGGCACCTGTACGTTTATTAAAAATGGAATAGTGTCCGAGATGAAGCAGCATGGAATCGCTAGACGCAACGAATTCGAATTCATCAAACAAACAGAAAACTCTATTGAGTTTGTTTTGAAAAGCAACAATAAAACAAAAGAATTGTATCCATGCGATTTTGAACTCTATGTCACATACACCTTAAGCGGAGACTCAGTCGAGCTTAAATGGGAGGTAAAGAACCCTGGAAATGACACCACATCGTTTGCGATTGGCGGACATGAGACATATGCCCTCGACGAGGATGTAAAGAATTATGAAATCGTCTTTGAGAA
>DCHU01000046.1:3201-25997 GCA_002314915.1 Caryophanales bacterium UBA1744 | reverse complement strand
TTGTACATCTGTTTAGTTTTCAAAGATCAGTTAGCACGCCACAGCTCTGTGTTCGGAACTACCCGAATTTCGCGTGCTTGGATAATATATTCTTTTCCTTTATGGATGTCAACAATCTTTTTTAAGATTTTTTTAACATCCTCAGGAGAAGCTATCTATCAGCTCACCAAGGGGTTGGTTCCTCTCGCTGAGCGCAAGCAAAATGATACTCTTTTCTATAAATAGTGCAACTACTTTTTATCACTTTTTTTCACTTTTATTAAAAGTGTAGATTTTATCGACATTTTTTCGTGCCATTTTCCTTATTTTTCCTTTCGGTGCGCGCATACGCACGTATTTAATACATATATGCTTGCGTACATATGCGTATGTCACGCGCGCACATGTATATATGTGTGCATACATATTTAAATTAAATAGATATGAAAAAAAGGCCCCGATTCCTCGGAGCCTAGTGTTTATTTTTTGCTTTTGCCGGCAATTATTAAGACGATTCTCAGTATCTTCCAGAAAAGATACATGAAGTCTGTATATAAGGTGAACGCACATGTGAGCGCTAATCCGTTTGTTAACTCATATCCATCTTGGATCCTGTTCTTAACGTTATTGGCATCAATGATGATATATAACGCCGCGACGATGAAGAAGATGAATGAGATAAGAGGATAAGCGATATACCAGGTAGCTGGCACAAGGATGTACCAAATGCCGAATACGAGGAAGTTCACGAGAAGTCCCACTCCGATAATCATCAAAGCGAGTCTTGCGCCCTTAACGCGTCCTTTTGATAGATATCCAATGCCGAAGCAGATGAGGAAGGCCACCGCTGTTATGCCGAGCGACAATCCAACTGCGTACGGTTCAATACCAAGAGCCACCACTGATCCAAAGAACAAACCTTGGAGCAATATGTATGCGCAATACCAAACAACTGGTGTTTTGCGCTGTTTCCAGGCTGCTGCAGTAGCGAAAATGGAAACTAATAAGGACGAGAGCATAGCGATGACGAGAATGACCAATAAGACCATTATCCCCTCTTCGCTAAGCGTTCCTGGAGTCTCAGTGTTTGGGAAGAAATGAAGCATCATTCTTCCGTATACCCAACCGATTAAGCCGGTGAATAAAACCGCTAATCCTGTAAATCCGAGGACCTTATTTACAAACAGGCCTTCTTTGCCTGCTTGGCTTTCTTCTGTATAGCTGAATTCCATTAAGCAACCATTCCCTCAATTAAGCCTTTGTAGCTAACTGGGTCAAGGGATGCTCCGCCGACGAGTGCGCCGTCGATGTCTTCAGCGCTCATGTACTCTCTGACGTTTGTTGGTTTGACTGATCCGCCGTAGAGGATTCTCATATCAACAGCGACATTTCCGAATAATTCACGGAGTGTGCGTCTGATGAAGCCGATTGTGTCCTCTGCGATTTCCTTAGAAGCTGAACGGCCGGTGCCGATAGCCCAAATTGGCTCATATGCGATGACAACCTTAGCTGCTTCTTCTGGGGTTAAGCCAGCAAGACCTGTTCTGATCTGCTCAGCGACCCATTTCTTTGTTTCGCCTTTGTCAAATGTCTCTAAAGACTCGCCGCAGCAATAAACTGGGACCATGTCGTTAGCGAGTAATGCTTTGATCTTGGCGTTGCAAGCTTCGGATGTTTCACCGTTATATTCGCGTCTTTCGGAGTGTCCGAGGATAACCCAAGAGATTCCGCAAGCCTTGAGCATGCCGATTGAAACTTCGCCTGTGTAAGCGCCAGATGCGTGCTCATTGCAGTTCTGAGCTGCAACGATGCACTTTGGGTTGATGTTCTCTTTGACTGTTGTTAAGCAGACAAATGTTGGAGCAACACCAACTTCGATGTCATGAGCGACTGCGAAGTCGACCATTTCGCCAGCTGCTAAAGCAAATTCCTTTGCTTCTGCTGGAGTCTTGTTCATCTTCCAGTTGCCTAAAAGTAATTTCTTTCTCATTTTGAAGAGATTTCCTTATTTAAGAACGTCAACGCCTGGGAGGTGTCCATCATTCTCGATCATTTCGAGGGATGCGCCACCGCCTGTTGAGACGTGTGAGAATTCGGACTTGAATCCGAACTGTTTGACTGCAGATGCTGAGTCACCGCCACCGCAAACTGTGAATGCCTGGCCTTTGATTCCAGCGATTGCTTCGCAAACTGCGACTGTTCCAGCCTGGAAGTCCTTCTGTTCGAAGACGCCCATTGGGCCATTCCAGAAGACTAATTTAGCCTTTGCGATTTCAGCCTTGTAGAGTTCCTGGGTCTTTGGACCGATGTCGAGACCTTCGAATCCTTCTGGGATTCCCTCTTCTGATGTGACGACTTTGATTGTTCTTGGAGCATTCTCGTCGAAGTTGTCAGAGACGATTGAGTCGACTGGGAGAACGATCTTTCCTGATGCATAGCATGTCTTTGCATAGTCAAGCTGGTCTGCTTCGAATGGTGAGTTACCGATGTTCTCGCCGAGAGCCTTCTTGAATGTGTATGCCATAGCGCCGCCAATGATGATCTTGTCGCACTTCTTTGAGAGTGTTTCGATGACTTTGATCTTGTCGGAGACTTTGAATCCGCCGAGGATTGCGATGTATGGACGATCCTCGTCCTTGACTTCGACGCAGCGTGTGAGGTTCTCAACTTCCTTAATCATGAGGTAGCCAAGAGCGACTGTCTTGCCTTCTGCCTTGAGGATTGAAGGAACGCCGACTGTTGAAGCGTGTGCACGGTGTGATGAGCCGAATGCATCCATGACGAATAAGTCTGCGAGGGATGCCCATTCTGCTGCTAATTCTGGGTTGTTCTTCTCTTCACCCTTTTCATAACGGGTGTTCTGGCAGAGAAGGATTTCGCCGTTCTTCAAGGAAGCAACTGCTGCCTTTAATTCTTCGCCACGTGTTGCTGCGCAGAATTTGACGTTTGTTCCTGGAACGAGCTCTGCTAATGCGCCAGCGACTGGAGCCATGTCATTAGCTTTCTTCATTTCTTCGATCTTAGCTGGATCTGGTTCTTTCCATTTGATCTTTCCTAAGTGTGACATTAAGACGACCTTAGCGCCTTTGCCTGTGAGCTCTGTGATTGTTGGAAGAGCTGCCTTGATGCGGTTGTTGTCACGGATGACTCCGTTTTTCTGAGGGACATTGAAGTCGACACGGACGTAGACGACCTTGCCTTCGATGCCTGTTAAATCTTTGACTGTAAGCATAATTTTTTAGATTTAATTAATCTCCTTGCGGCTAGGATTATAGCACAAAGTAGAGAAGTTCCATATTTATATATAAATAAATACCGATTTATCGTGTGAAGAGTATTGAGAGTGATTTGTAATCAAAAGAACCGCCCCATCCTTTGTTTGTTTCCCATTTCAATGAGTCGTTGATTTTGAGTTCAGGGATAGGCATATTGCAGTTATTGAGAATACCAACAGAATCCATACAAATTTTAATTGTTTCATTTCCATGGCCAGGAATAGATCCATATGCATAGACCATTGCAACATCATAGGCGTTGTTAAGTAATTTGGACAACACTACATCATCTTTAGCTATCAATGTTCTTGCATGATTGAAGTCCTCTTCGGTCAAAGAAGATTTTTCCTTATCTGTGGTTTGCTTGTAATTCTCATATTCATAAAGGTATTCAGGAACAATTTCTAAAAGACGATATGCCCACGTATCGAAGTGTTCCCCTTCGAAGGAGAATGACCATAGGATGTTCTCTAAAAAAGAGAAATCAATATCATTTTTTGTTGATTTTATGTACTCCTCGACGCAAAGGACGCAAAATGCAATACGACCAGTTATTGATAACGATTTAATCATTTTTTCCATTGTTTTATCTCCTCTCCAGACCATCCGCTGTAGTTTTTACTAATTCTTCCTTTAAAAGCTTCAGTGCAAGATTCACATGCCTGTTTATATTTTCCAAATAAACCTTTGTAAGTGTTAATTGTAATCATTCTGAGGTACTTTAGTTCAGAACCATCAATCATAGCGCTATTAATTGCCTGGACTTCTGCACAGTTACCAAACAAGTATTTAGAATCTGTGATTGGTTTTAAGATACGATTTAATTCTTCATTAATTGGTTGTTCAATTTGGTCCCACCCATTTCTGCCGAAGTATTTCTTTCCGGTTTTATAGTCATAAACGATCGTGGCAGTATTGAACTTCCTTATCTCTCTGTTACTCATTCCCCTTTTCAGTTTTATCATTTCCTGATTAACCCATTCAAGCAAGGAATTATGTAACTCATCTTCTCTTTGCGTCTTTATTCTATTTCGCCCATAAGCATATGTTTCGAATACATCATTAGAATTAACGCTAACATAACGCCCATTTGATGGATCATATAATTGTTGATGGCCTCCGCCACCTGTTTTTGTTTTCATTTAGTTTCCTCCTTGCATCTATTCTCAATTGGAGGAAACAAGTTAAAAATTGGCTAAAAACTATAGCGGTTTTATTTGCGGTAACTTTAACTTAAAAACAAATTGTTTTATTCTATTGTTATAGTTATTACTTTCAATTAAAGGAGTTTGAAATCTATGAGTAAGACAATCGGCGAAAGAATCAAAGAAATGAGAATAAAAAGCGGATTAACACAGCAGAAGTTATCCGATTTAACTAGTATTTCCTATACAACAATCTCAAATTATGAAACAGGAAAAAAGGAGGTTGGTTTGTTTAATTTAAGTAAAATCTCAAAGGCCTTGAACGTGTCCATTGATTACTTATACAACGGTGCAGAGGTGGATATGCTTAACGGAATCGATGACAGAGGTCTTAAAGTAGCGACAGCACTAAAAATCCTTGTAGAAAACCAAATGATATTTGTTGAACGAAATAATGATTATGGAAAAATGGATAAAATAACATTCAACTATCACATTAACGTAACACAGTTTATTAATAAACTGTATGACATAGAAAACAACCGTGAGGTGTATCCGGAGCCCGAGATGATGAAGGATCAGTTCGTACTCGGATTCGCCAACATACTAAACGGCAAGAAAAGAAGATAAGAAAAAGCGACATCGAAATGTCGCTTTTAATTTTTGTTTGTTGAGAAACTAATTAGCAATTTTCAGCGAAGTACTTGATTGTACGGACCATCTGAGATGTGTATGAGTTCTCGTTGTCATACCATGAGACAACCTGAACTTCGAAGAGTCCGTCTGCGATCTTGCTGACCATTGTCTGAGTTGCATCGAAGAGTGATCCGAATCTCATACCGATAACGTCTGAAGAAACGATCTGGTCTTCGTTGTAGCCGTATGAAGCGCCGTTAGCATAAGCTGCAGCAGCTGCCTTCATTGCAGCGTTGATTCCGTCTTTTGTGACATCCTCGCCCTTAACGACTGCTGTTAAGATTGTTGTTGATCCGGTTGGGACTGGAACTCTCTGAGCTGAGCCGATGAGCTTGCCGTTTAATTCTGGGATGACGAGTCCGATAGCCTTTGCAGCGCCTGTTGAGTTAGGAACGATGTTTGCAGCGCCTGCTCTTGCTCTTCTTAAGTCACCTTTACGGTGTGGGCCGTCGAGGATCATCTGGTCGCCTGTGTAAGCGTGAATTGTGCTCATGATACCAGACTGGATTGGAGCATAATCATTTAATGCCTTAGCCATTGGAGCTAAGCAGTTTGTTGTACATGATGCTGCTGAGATGATTGTGTCACCCTTGACGAGTGTATTCTCGTTAACACCGAAGACGATTGTTGGGAGGTCATTTCCTGCTGGAGCAGAGATAACGACTTTCTTAGCACCTGCATCGATGTGAGCCTGTGATTTTGCCTTTGAGCAGTAGAAACCTGTGCACTCGAGAACGACATCGACATCGAGAGCTCCCCATGGGAGGTTCTGTGCCTTTGGTTCTGCATAGATTGTGATTTCCTTGCCATCAACTGTGATTGATCCAGGAACGACGACTGTCTTTCCATCTTCTGCAAGGACTGGTTCCTTTGAAGAAACTGTGTGTAAGTTCTCGCCGATGCGGCCTGTGTAGCCACCCTGAGCGGTATCATACTTTAATAACTGAGCCAACATCTTTGGGCTTGTTAAATCATTGATAGCGACGATTTCGTATCCCTCAGCACCAAACATCTGTCTGAAAGCTAAACGTCCGATTCTACCAAATCCGTTAATTGCAACTTTAACTGACATTTATATGTCCTCCTTGTTTATTGCGTAATGATTATACGAGTAAAAAAGGCGTAAGGGAATACGCAATCAGTAAATTCTTATTGTTTTATACTCTTTAGAGTAATGAATCGAGGTCTTGAACCCCTTTCATAAGTTCCTCGAGGGTAACTTTTAGGCCTTTGGCAATCTTGTTTAAGACCATGACACTAGGGTTTCTCTCCCCTCTTTCAAGGTCGGAAAGGTAGTTTTTGGTAATATCGCATTCTAAAGCGAGGGCCATCTGGGATAGATGTCTCTCGTTTCTTAAATATCTGATTCTCATGCCGAGTTGGGCGAGGATGGACATGTCGTTATTCTTCACGGGCGATTGCCTCCTCATACATAACGTGTAACGCTCGGAACAGGTGATTAATATTAGATTTAGATATCTCAGTGTTGAGTTCTTCCGAGAGCATAACTGCGAGTTCATCAAGAGTGGAATCCTGATGGGCAAGTCTCAACTGCATAAGGTGTCTAAGTTTGAGATTCTTGATTGCGAAAAGACCGCCATGCGATTCGAAATACTCAATCTCCATGACCTGACGCTCTGCCGCTTTAAGTGTCTTTCCGAAGTTTGCGGTATCGAGGTTCTGAAGCCTGTTATCGATGTTTGCAAAGTCTCTATCGATACGTGCGTTCTCAAATGCCAAACACTGCTCTTTTGCACCGATTAAGATCATAAAGTCCGAGATTTGAGCGGATTTTTTAATGTAAATCACGTATTTGTTGCGTCTTTTTATGATTTTGCTCTCGAATTCAGCGGGCAATGATTTGTTCCAAGTTCTTGATAACCACTTGGCATATGACTCATTTCCAACCTCTATCTCAAGGTGATAGTTTGTGGATATTGGATCGTTAACGGAACCGGATGCAAGGAATGCTCCAGCCATATAGCCCGCACCTTTTGAATGGTTGCCCGCCATCTCTTTTGGGAATGTGTTGAAGAAATAGTCGATGCCTAAATCATTGACGATTTCCTCTCCGCCTTTATCAACGATTACGTGATAGACAACACGTTTTAAGAAAGATGCGCTTCTGGTGTATGAGAATCTAACATCAGCTCCATATAGTTCATGGAGATACTGATAGATAGTTTTTGCAATTGCAGAAATCTCTGAAGAGACCTCTAATTTGCCATCCATGATTCCGAGGTATCCGTTATTCCATAAGAAAGCGGCAAGGAACGCTTTCTTCTCAACGTCGTTACGTGGAGTTCTAGCGGATTCCTCTTTTACTTTCTGAGCGAAGGAAATACGGGATGGATCTCTCATATGTTGCCCTCCAGTATCTCAAAGAAATCTTTAAAGTCTTTAATGAAGTACTTTGGATTAAACCCTTCTCCTACCTTTGGTAGTTGATGAGGAGGGATTGTTGAAATCATGCAGTCTACCCCTGCATTTTCTGCGGTTTGGTAATCGAAAACACCATCACCGACATAGAGTATCTCCTCTTTGTTGGTAATGCCGGTTTCCTCCATGATTTTATAAACGCCTTCTGGATGTGGCTTGTAGTTTGCAACATCTCCACCCGAGACCATTGAGTCAAAGAGATTAACCATATCAAGAATCTCTAACGCCATTTCGGCATGAACCCTGTGCTTATTCGTGTTTACCGCAACTTTAACACCACGTTTCTTGCACTCCTCGATTACTTCTCTTACATATGGGTATGCAACACCATATCTCCAATAGTAATCGTAAGAGTATTTGAGGTATGCGTTTCTAGTTGTTTCCAAAGGGATGTCTGGGAATTCTTTAGAAAGGGATTCCACTAAAGAAGGTCCAGAGAAAGAGAGAAGTTTATTGATGCTAGGTTTCTTATCCGGAGCGAATTCGTTGAACAATGCGGTCCATGTTAAAACGATGACTAGATCAGAGTCTAGAACCGTTCCATCCATGTCCCAGATGACCAACTTATACATCAGCGTCCTCCGTGGCCACTTCTTCAACTACTGGTTTTTCTTTCTTAGGCAGTTTAGCCCAAGCGTAGCCGAAGCCTGATGCTCCAGCGCATAATGCGACCAAGCCAACAAGGACGAATCCGTATGATGCGTTATAGGTGAGTTCTTCACCGCTTGTGTCGATTGTGAAAGAGAGTCCTTTACTTGATAACATGAACATGATAAATCCAACAAATGAGAGCAAAACCGCTGCATAAACCATATATTGCTGGGTTTTTGACTCTTTTAAGAAGGCAGTTGCGAGATAAATGATTCCTGATACTGCAACGGCGATATAAGCCACTAAAGCGACCGTTCCGCCTTTATTGAACATGATATCGAAGCCATTGAACCAAACGGTGTCACCGACTGATTTTGATACTGTGATTGATTTAAGAATTGGGAAGATAAGAGCAAGTAAAGATACTCCTCCGGTGATTGGGAGAATGATTTTCTTTGCGTTGTCCTTTGCTGATAAATCCTTAACGTGGCAGAGAATCATGATCGCAGCGCCAACGAAGATATAAGCGAGTGAGTTACAGATGCTCCATGAGTTATCCATACCCATGTTGTAATTCGTGTTACGCAATGGCTCTAAGATGAAACGGACGATTCCATACCAAGCGAAATAGCATCCGCATAAATCACCATCGACGATGAACTTCTTGAGTCCTTTTCCAATCGCGAATCTGATGACGAAGTATCCGATGACATTGATTGATGCCTCAACGAAACAGAGAGGAACGTTGACGATGCCGGCTCCTAATGAAGCTCCAGTACCCGTGTAGTTCATCTGCTGGAGGAGCCAGTTTGGAAGGAACTGCCAGATTGTTCCGTTGATTGAGACCTCACGGCCATAGACTTCAATATTGGTGAAGTTGCCCATTCTTCCGACTGCCTGAGCAAGAAGGATTGTTGGGACAATGATATCGATGACTTTTCTCATATCGAATTCTTTGTGGGTCAAACGAACCATGATGAATCCGCAGATGAATCCGAATAAGGCACCACCGAGAATTGTTAAACCACCATTCCAAATTTGGAATGCGTCAGGGAATAAGTGTCCAGCGAACTCTCTTTGATAGTTGCCGACAACATACCAAATACGAGCGCCGATAATGCCTGAGAAGAAGGCAAGGATTCCTGTCACATCAAGTGTTCCGTGCTTTCCGTATAACTGATAGAGTTTGTGATCTGAAATCCAGTAGCAGATTCCGAATCCTAAAAGGATGAATAAGGCATAGAATGCAATCTTGAATCCGCCATTCATGTAGTCAGCAGTGAGTGCATATCCATCCTTGGCCTCCCAAATCATTCCGCTTGATGTTGCGGTGAAATGGAAACCGGAATCATCGATTCCGAAGCCTGACCAAATAGGATAGACGAGATATGAACCGATTCCGCAGCTCCAAATAAGGAAAGAAACAACCAAAACAGGGATGGAGATAAACATCACCTTTGAGGCAAGTTTCCTAAGTTCTGGATCGATGTTTGGTTTGTAATATCTGAGTCTGAATGTGAAGACAAGAGTGAAGATGGCAAGCGTCAAAAGCACCACTCCGATAACCATAGCAGTCATCTGAAGAGGGAATGAGATGGCTTTGCCTTCAAATACGCCTGTTGTATAAGAGGTCTTTTCAGCCCATTTGAATTGCACTGCCAATCCAATGTTTGTGATTAAAGAACCTACTGCACCTGCAATTGCGGTGAATAAGAAGGTTTTGAATCTCTTCTTACCCATCTTAGTTTTCTTGGATTTGATGAAGATTCTATCCTTGAATACAAAGTATCCAATTGAACCAACAAGAAGCAATAAACCGATGATAATCAATGCTAAACCCATATTATTCTACCTGTCCTTTCTCTTTTGCTCTTTTAAGTGTCTCTTTGAGGAATTGTCCTGTGTAAGAGCCTTTGACCTCACACACTTCCTCTGGCGTACCTTCTGCCACTATCTTACCGCCTCTGAATCCTCCTTCAGGGCCGATATCGATTATGTAATCCGCGACCTTGATGACATCTAAGTTGTGCTCGATGACAATTACAGTGTCTCCATGGTCAACGATGTGCTGAAGAATCTTAATGAGCCTTGCGATATCGTCTGTGTGAAGACCTGTCGTAGGTTCATCTAGGATGTAGACCGTCTTGCCTGTTGGCTTCTTCTGAAGTTCAAACGCAAGTTTGACACGCTCAGCTTCACCGCCTGACAAGGTTGTTGCAGGCTGACCTAACTTAATGTAACCAAGTCCTACGTCATAGAGAGTTTTAACTCTCTTGTAGATAGAAGGTCTGCTTTCAAAGAAATGCATAGCCTCCTCTACTCTCATTTCGAGGACATCATAAATATTCTTGCCCTTGTAGTAGCAATCTAATGTGTCCATGTTATAACGCTTGCCATTACACTCATCACACTTAACGTAGACGTCTGGTAAGAAATTCATAGGAACATAAGTTACACCGGCGCCTTGGCACTTCTCGCATCTTCCACCGACAACGTTGAAGGAGAATCTACCCTTATCGTATCCGCGTGATCTAGCATCCGCTGTCTCAGCGAATACAGCACGGATATCGTCAAATAGTTTTGTATATGTTGCAGGATTACTTCTTGGTGTTCTTCCAATCGGTTCCTGGGTGACGTTAACGAGCTTATCAACGTACTCTAAACCCTGAATTGAGGCATATTCACCAGGATTTGTATCTGCTTTGTTGAGTTTTTGGGCCAAAATCTCGCTTAAAGTCTCATTAACGAGGGATGACTTGCCTGAGCCAGACACACCAGTAACAACTGTAAATGTGCCTAATGGGAATGAAACATCGAGGTTTCTTAAGTTGTGGTTCTTACAGCCCTTCAATGTGAGTTTCTTTCCGTTTCCTTTTCTTCTGACTTTTGGAACCGGGATGTATTTGCGGCCTGATAAATAGTCGCCAGTGATTGACTGCTCATTGTTAATGCAGTCTTCTACTGTGCCACAGGAAATAATCTGTCCTCCATGGACACCCGCACCAGGACCGATATCGACTAAGCAATCCGCTTCTCTCATTGTGTCTTCATCGTGTTCGACAACGATTAAAGTGTTGCCTAAATCTCTCATTCCCTTAAGAGTCTGAATGAGCTTGGCGTTATCTCTTTGGTGTAAACCGATTGATGGTTCATCAAGAACGTATAAGACACCTGTGAGTCTAGAACCGATTTGAGTAGCCAAACGAATACGCTGAGCCTCTCCGCCTGATAATGTGAGAGCCATACGATCTAACGTTAAATAATCAAGTCCGACATTTAAGAGGAACTCGGATCTGTTTCTGATTTCCTTGAGAACGAGGTTTGCAATCTTTAGGTCATTCTCGCTTAAGACATTTCTTGTGTCGTCACACCATGCAACGAGCTTATCGATTGTTAAGCATGTTGCCTCATAGATGTTGAGTCCATTGACTTTTACAGCCAATGTCTCCTTGCTTAATCTAGCGCCGTAACAAGAGTCGCAAAGCGAGTCTCTCATATAGCTTGCATAGTATTCGATCATGAACTTAGAACCAGTGTCGGAATAAAGTCTTTCGATTCTCTTCTTGATGCCTTCGATATAACCCTTCTTGTTAATAGTGTTGCCATTAACAGTGGTAATCTTGTGGTCAATTTCTTTATCGGAACCGTTCAAAAGAATGCCCTTTTCTTTGTTTGTAAGTTCATTCCATGGGGTATTTAGGCTGATTTTGTATGTTTTTGCGAGGAATTCCATCTCCTGCCATTCGATATTTTTAGTGCCTACTGTGTTCTTGAAATAACGCATACAGCCCTGATTCATTGATTTGGTCGGATCCGGAACAAGCAAGTCTTCTGCAACCGCTTGTCTGATGCCGAGTCCCTTACACTCTGGGCAGTATCCCTGTGGAGCGTTGAATGAGAATAACCTTGGTTCAAGTTTAGGAACCGAGAATCCACATTCTGGGCATGTGTGATGGCTTGAGACGAGTTTCTCTCCATCAGGTGTGTAGATGATTAAATATCCATGACCCCAATCTAAAGCGAGTTCAACGTCTTCTGAAGCACGTGAACGAATACCGTCTCTGATAATAAGACGATCAATTACGATATCGATGTCATGTCTCTTGTTCTTCTCAAGTTCAGGTAATTCGTCTACTGTATAGAACTCTCCATCGATTCTAAGTCTCTGGAATCCTGCCACTTTCACTTTGTCCAAAGTGTCTTTATGGGTACCTTTTTCATGTCTCACGATTGGGGCAAGAACCTGTAGTTTGGTTCCCTCCGGATATGAGGTAACCATCTCTACCATTGCGGTTGGAGAGAATGAGATGATAGGCACGTTATGTGTTGGGCAGTATGGAACACCAATTCTTCCGAATAGGAGTCTTAAGAAATCATAGATTTCTGTAACTGTACCAACGGTTGATCTAGGATTGTGTGACGTTGTTTTCTGGTCGATTGAGATTGCAGGCGAAAGACCTTCGATTGAATCGACGTCTGGCTTGTCCACTCCTCCAAGGAATTGTCTCGCATATGGAGAAAGGGACTCAACGTATCTTCTTTGGCCTTCGGCATAGATTGTGTCGAATGCTAAAGTTGATTTACCTGAGCCAGAAACTCCGGTAAATACTGTGAGTGTGTCTTTTGGGATGGCGATGTCCACGTTTTTGAGGTTATTCTCCCTCGCGCCTTTAACGATAATAAATTTTCTTGAGTCCATAATCGTAGGTATTATACCTTACGATTTTAATAAGACACACCGAAAAGCGTGGAATATTTGTAGAGCATAAGAAAAAGAGGCGATTGCAAGCCTCTTTTTGAATGTTAAATATTATTTACGACTCCGGAGAATAACGGTACATCATATCCATCGGTGAGTACATATCCGAAGGCTTTATTAACCTTGAAATCTTGATAGACTTTTTCATATTCTTCTTCAGGACCAACAGAAGTCGCTTTATCAACTTCAACGATAGTAACCGCAGCCCCTTCTCCGCCTTTCTTATCAACCTTAAGTTTTGTTTCCTGGATGATATCTCCAACCACCACTTCATTGTGAACGATGTTTTCGAGAGAGTAAGCGTTGTTCATCACTTCTTTGATTCCGAATCTGTTCTTAAACATGTTGAGAAGAGACATTTTGCTCTCCGCTTCAAATTCAGGGAAAATCGCTCTCGTGTAGTATTCTTTTCTCTCGACGAGATCCACTGATTTATAGTCTTCAATTGAATTGATTTTTGCGACGGTTTCTGCGTTCCACACATCGCCAAGATCGTATCCGTCATTTGGAACTACAAACTTAAGTTTGTATCCATGGGAAGAAAGCATGTAGAAATGGGAATACTTCTCTTCTTTTACGACCTGACCAGGAAAATAGTAACCGCTGTAGAAGTCGGCATCGACTTTGTTTCCTTTTGCATCAGTGAATTGCATAGGCGAGTAATACTTATCGAGTTCTTCACCAAGGCCATTCCAAACATCTTTCCAATATAGGGTATTCATGAGAAGGAAGGAAACATCCTCATTGAAATCCCAATCATGATCGATGAGACCGTTTGTCTGATCGGAAATGAAACGCCTGACCTCTTTATTCGCATCAGCGTTGTGTTCCATGAAATCAGCTGCGTATGGATAGCAATAATAGTTCTCTGCAAGCGAGTCTAAACAATCGTCTTGGAAATCATAATGAGGGTCCATCCAAATGGAGTTGGTGATGCTCTCCTTGCCCATTAACTTTTTGCCTTCATAGAACTCTTTAATCGATTTGTTGATGAGTGTTTTTGTGTTATTTAAAATATCATCATAAGTCATGCCCAATGCTGCTTCGATTTCGGTTCTAGCAGACGGGATAGCGCACTCCTCCAACAAGGCTGTTGCCATATATAAAGATAGAGGCGAAACACAGAGATTTGTGTTGATGTCATTGAAATCCTGATAGGCATAATCCGTGAATTTTGCAGAGAAATTATTCAGTTTTGCCAAGAATTCGCTTGTTAAATAGGAATATTCCTCGGATTTCTTAGGAGTTCTAAGCAAAGTGACACCTTCGAATTTTGGTTCGAATAAGTTGGTCTTTGTTGCGGTAATAACTATTGCGGTTACGCCTGCCGCAGCGACCAAGGAACCAACAATTCCGTATATCCATGATTTGCTCTTTTTCTTAGCGGGAATCTTTGTTGTATCAACCTTGTTCCAAGTCTCTTCAAATGATGGCGTTTCAGTTACGGACTGATCAATCTTTTCTTCTACGATATTCTTCATATTAACTCCTTGCCTCGCGATACTTCTCGAGGGCTCTGTTATATGTTTGTCTAACGGTGCCTTCTTTTATGGATTTCTTGTTTCCGATTTCCTTGAAGGACAACCCATCGACAACATGAAGGATGATAATGTCCACTTCTTCTTGTTTAAGAACGCTAAGCATATCTTTGACAAGTATTGAGTAGGTCGAGTATTCGTCGTTCACGATTGGCTCAACCTCATCAATATTGATTTTCCCTTCTCTCTTCATTCTGTTGATAGCCTCATTCTTCGCCATGACGAGGAGATACTGTTTGATAGAATCTCTCACATCGTCTGGATTCTCGAAGAACTTAACGAAGACATCAGAAACTATATCTTTGATGTCCTCCTTGTTATCAACATAACGAGAGACAGAAAAATACACGAGTCTCACATACTCGGAGTAGATGGCTTCATACACCGATTTAAGTTTGTTTTGATCGCCACGACGTCTCGCGACTTTCAGCTCATGCTCGAAGTCCATTATTGTTCCTTCACCTTATTAGACAAAGAAGATTTTTCTTTCGTTACACGCTTTTTAAAATTCATTGGAATCTGAGAGAGGATAACCGCGACAAGAACGATAAAGCATCCTACCCACTGCTGCCACTCATATGTGGAATTTAATATGATCAATGAGAAAAACACCGAGAAAACCGACTCTGTTGACATCAAAATCGATGCAATTGTGACCTGAACGTTCTTTTGACAGTAAACCTGGAGGGTATACGCGATTCCGGTTGACGCAACGCCGCAGAACAATATCGGCCATATGCACGCGGTGAAATTAGACCACACAGGAGTCTCAAGGAAGAACATAAATGGAAGCTGGAATAGTCCTGCCACAAAGAATTCTCCGCAGGTGAGTTCAATCGAATCGCACTTAGGTGAGAAATAATCTATTAAAAGAATCTGGATTGCGTAAGTAAATGAGCACGCAAGCAAGAACCAAGTGCCTTTGCTGAACATGATGCCCCAGTTCCCACCTTTGACATTGATGAGATAGACTCCGGTCATCGCAAGCATAACCGCGATGATAATAATTGGTGGGCACTTCTTCTTTAGGAATATCCCAAGTATCGGGACAAATATTATATATAGGGATGTAATGAATCCCGATTTACCCGCACCTTCAAGTTTGATGCCAACTTGTTGGAATGCCATCGCTATGCCAGTTGCTAAACCGATAAGGACGCTTCCAATAATGAGATTCTTGTCTCTAGTAGGTTGAGCAATACCCTTCATCTTTTTAAATAACGCGATCGCGAGTGCGCACGCAAAAAGAAAAAGCGATCCAACGAAGCATCTTGCCATGTTGAATGAGAATGGCTCCAAGTAATTCATCGCTAAATCCTGGAATATGAATGCCATACCCCAGATGGATGTTACTAAGAGTAATAGAATTTCGCTGATAATCGTCTTCTTGGCCATAATCACTGTGATATGAGTTGTATTAATTCCATCTTTTCAGCGAATGTCAATTCTTGCTTTATAGAAGCAATCTGGGATTTAACAGACTCAAAAGAGCTCTTTTCGACCTCAAGACCAAGCAAAACATCCGATTTAATGCCAAGAGTCTTGCAAATAACGGTTAAAACCTTTGTTTCAGGCGTTCTAAGACCACTGCAGTATTTTGATATGGAAGCTTCCGTCAAACCAGATTTAATGGCTAGTTGACGCTGGGACATCCCTCTCTTCTTCATCTCATCTCTTAATATCTCTGAAAACAATCTTTCTTCCATGGCAAGTACCTCTTGCCAATATTATAAGTTCTTATCTTTATATATAAAGAAAAAGGCAGGTTGCCCTGCCTTTAGCTTTTAGTTGGAAATTATAAACCGAACTTCTTGATAGCAGTCCATCTACGCTGAGCGTACTTTTCTGCCTTTGTTAAGAGTGTCTCAGCCTCAGCTGGGTTGACAACTGGGAGCTGTGAGTAACGTGTTTCATGCATGATGAAGTCACGGAACTTGCTGAAGTCTGGTTCCTTGCAATCTAACTGGAGTGCGCCTGTGCCATCTTCGTTGAGCTTGCGTGGATCATAACGGAATGTTGTGAAGTAACCACACTCGACTGCGTCCTTCTCTTCCTTGATGGAGTTGACGAGACCGCCCTTGATACCCTGGTTAACACATGGTGCGTAGCAGATAACGAGAGATGGACCATTGTATGATTCAGCTTCCTTAAGTGCTTTGATAGCTGCCATTGGGTTAGCGCCGAGAGAGATCTGAGCGACATAGACGTGCTGGTAGGACATTGCGATTAATGCAAGGTTCTTCTTTGCTTCCTTCTTACCAGAAGCTGTGAACTTAGCGATCTGGCCGGTCTGTGATGACTTAGATGCCTGACCACCTGTATTTGAATAGACTTCTGTATCGAGGACGAGGATGTTGACGTCTGCTTCGTTAGCGATGACATGGTCAAGGCCTCCGTAGCCGATATCGTATGACCATCCGTCACCACCGATGATCCAGACTGACTTATCTAATAAGTCTCTATAGTATTCGCGGAGTTCCTTAACTGCTTCGTTCTTTGAATTTTCGACAGCTTCCATAAGATCTGGGATGATCTTACGGCATTCTGCACGGTTCTTGACGTTAGCTAAGTACTTGTCTGCTAATTCCTTTAATGCATCTTCGACATCGTCAGCAGCCTTTGCAGCTGTGAGGATGCGGTTGATGTTCATCATCTTGTAGTCTGATGCGATTCTCATACCGAAGCCGAACTCTGCGTTGTCTTCGAAGAGTGAGTTGCCCCAAGCGATACCTTCGCCCTTCTTGTCTGTGACGAATGGTGTCATTGGAGTTGAACCTGAGTAGATTGATGAGCAGCCTGTTGCGTTAGCGACGAGCATGTCTTCACCGAATAACTGAGATACTAATCTGTAGTAAGGTGCTTCACCGCAGCCTGCGCAAGCGCCAGAGACTTCCATGTATGGCATAAGGAATCCGACACCCTTGACTGTTGTGAGTGGATATTTGTCTGACTTATATGTGACGTTGTGGTAGCAGTAGTCAGCATTTGCCTGTTCTGCGAACTGGCCCTTTGCTTCGACCATCTTAAGAGCAACTTTGCCTGATCCGGTCTTCTTTGCTGCCTGGTTAGCCATACACTCTGAGACGCAGAGTCCGCAGCCAACGCAGTTCATTGTTGAGACTTCGAGTCTGTATGTTAAGCCCTTTGCAGGTGGCATAGCTGGCTTGTTTGCAGTCTTGATTGCCTCTGGAGCATTTGCGAGTTCATTCTCGTCTAAGAGATATGGGCGGATTGTTGCGTGAGGGCAAACGAATGCGCACTGGTTGCACTGGATGCAGTTTTCTGGGATCCACTGTGGAACCATGTCTGCGATAGCTCTCTTCTGGCGGAATGTGATGTTTGGAGACATTGTACCGTCAGCGAGTTCTGCTTTGAGGAATGTTGATGTTGGGAGCTCGTCACCGTCGAGTGTGTCGATTGCTTCAACATAGTCTTCGAAGTACTCATCGTCTGACTTTCTTTCTTTGACTTTCTGGACTGGGAGGTCTAACCATTCTGGCTTAACAGCAACTTCTCTTAAGCCTTCTGTTCCCATGTCGATTGCCTTCCAGTTGAGTTCGACAACTGCCTGACCCTTCTTAGCATAGGACTTCTCAGCGAACTTCTTCATCCACTTGTTAGCTTCGTCATATGGCATGATCTGCTGTGAGAGGTAGAAGAATGAAGCCTGGAGAATGGTGTTGGTGTGACGGCCCATTCCGATTTCTTTTGCGATCTTGTTTGCGTCGATGACATAGAACTTAGCATTCTTCTCTGCGAGGAGGTGCTTCATTCTGTTTGGCATGACTTTCTCAAGAGTTGCATCGTCCATATCTGTGTTGAGGAGGAGTGTTCCGCCCTGAGCAAGGTTAGAGACGATATCGAATCTCATGATGTATGTATCAAGAGAGACCGAGATGAAGTTTGCGTTCTTGACGTAGTATTCAGAGCGGATTGGTTCCTTACCGAATCTTAAGTGTGAACGTGTTGTACCACCAGCTTTACGTGAGTCATACTGGAAGTATGCCTGAGCGTACATTCCTGTTGCATCACCGATGATCTTAATGGATGACTTGTTAGCGGAAACTGTTCCGTCTGAGCCTAAGCCATAGAATAAGCATGATGTGTATGAGTGTGGGATCTTATAGGATGGATCTGTTGGGATTGAGAGATGTGTGACATCGTCCTTGATTCCAACTGTGAATCCGTTCCAGTTGTTGTCTGATCCGAGGAAGTCGAAGATATCCTTGACGTCCTTTGGCTGTGTGTCTTTTGAAGATAAGCCATAACGTCCGCCGATGATCTGATCGAACTTTCTGCCTTCTGCCTGTAATGCTGCGACAACATCGAGGTAGAGAGGTTCGCCTGCACAACCATTTTCTTTGGTTCTGTCGAGGACTGCGATTCTCTTAACTGAAGCAGGGATTGCTGCTGATAAGAGCTTTGTTGAGAATGGACGATAGAGGTGAACTTTGACGATACCGATCTTCTCGCCCTTTGCTGTTAAGTCAGCGATGACTTCGCTTGCTGTTTCGCAAACGGAACCCATTGCAACGATAACCTTTTCTGCATCTGGAGCGCCCTCATAGACGAATGGAGCGTATGTTCTGCCAGTGAGTCTTGTAGCTTCTGCGAAGTACTTTGAAGCAACATCAACGACATTGTCGAAGAACTTGTTCTGCGCTTCTCTGCCCTGGAAGTAGATGTCATCGTTCTCAGCGCCACCACGGGTAACTGGGTGGGTGTGTGGGTTAAGAGCCTTTGCTCTGTATGCTTCGACCTTTTCCATTGGGAGGAGCTTCTTCCACTCTTCCTTGTCGATGAATTCGACGTTCTGGACTTCGTGTGAAGTTCTGAAACCATCGAAGAAGTGCATAACTGGGATGGATGAGTCAATTGCTGTTAAGTGAGCAACTGGTGTGAGGTCTGCGATTTCCTGAACGGAATTTGAGACGATCATTGTGACGCCTGTCTGACGGCAAGCATATACGTCTGCGTGGTCACCGAAGATTGATAATGCTCTTGTTGCGAGTGAACGTGCAGAGACGTGGAGGACTGCTGGGAGTAATTCACCAACCCACTTGTAGAGGTTAGGAATCATTAAGAGTAAGCCCTGTGAAGCTGTGAAGGTTGTTGATAAACCACCAGCCTGTAAGGAACCGTGAACTGCACCAGAAGCACCTGCTTCAGACTGCATTTCAACAACCTTAACTGTTGATCCAAAGAAATTCTTCTCACCGTGTGAAGCAAGAACATCGACATATTCTGCCATTGGTGATGAAGGAGTGATTGGATAAATTGCTGCTACTTCTGTGAAATAGTAGCTCTCGATGCCGGCAGCTGTGTTACCGTCAACGGATTTAAACGACTTTTTGATTTCAGCCATTGCGATTTCTCCTTATTAAAAAACCGATAATAAGTATAAGTTTACTTATATGAAGTTACAACGGGGTAAATCAAAAAGCGCTTTCTATAGGGCATAAATGGTATAAATTTGTCCTCAAATGAAACAAAAAGCCCTCACCGAAGTGAAGGCTAATCGTAAGTTTTTTAGCTTAAGCGGCAAGATATAGAGTGTTATAAACGGTTGTTGTTCCGTCTGTTGCCGATAATGGCATCGCTCTCCAGTTCGTCTTGCTGTTTGGGTTAACGAGCATCAAATCAACAGTGATTTCTTTGTCGCTTGAGAATGTGTTATAGAGCCATGAGTGCTGAGTTCCTGATGAGCTATAGCATAAGAGGCCATTTGTTGCGGTCGCCGTAGGGTTGAGATAGAAATTGGTGTAGTATTTCGTTTCCACTAAGCTTGGGTAGCACTTGATTCTATACATCTTTGGCTGCTGAGTAGCTCCCGCCGATGCAATGTCCATGAGTTCTGAACATGTCTTATCGGTGATGAATGAATCTGAAGGGATTTCGTGCTTGCCGAAGTAGTTGACGACAACCTCTGCGGACTCAAGCTGAATCTGACCAACATATCCAGTTGCGGTCTCATCCTTCTTGTATGTTGCTCTCTTACCCTTAACTACGACCTTGTTTCCGACTGAAAGTCCTGTGATATCGGTCTTTCCGCCTGTTGGGAGAACAGCGATTGTTCCGGTTGAATCAACAATGAAGAATCCTTCTTTGTTCGTGTATGATCCAGCGACGATTCCTTCTACTTCGATGACCTCGCCGACTTCGGTGTCGATAGCCTGCGCCACTGTGACTGGATTGACCTCAACCGGCTTGCCGACTGTGACTGTCTCAACAATTGTTGAGGTGTATTCGCCATATGTAGCTGTAACAGTGATGTCTGCAGTTCCTTCATCCTTTGTGTGCATGACGAGTTTGTCGTCTTCAGTTGCGAAGTAAACGACATCTTCGTTGCTTGATGAATAGCTAACTGTAACGCCTTCAATTCCTAATAATTCGGATGAGACTGATGTTTTGACTTCGATTGCAGGGTCTGCTGTGTAGTAATCGTCAAACTGATTATCGACCTCGTATGTTGTTGCATATTCAGCAGACTTAGTGAAATCGAACTTGTAGTTCTCATTGATGACCGAGACTGGATAGAATCTCCAGTTGCAGCCTGTTGCAGTTGACTTCGCGTTGATGACTGAAAGGTAGACTGTGCAGATCTTGCCGTCGAACTCTTCAAGCCAATTTAAGTCGCCACCGCTAGCCATGGTGTAGACATATGAACCTGTGTGTCCATCGATATCATCGATGTAGTAGTTGACGAATCCTGCTCCTTCTGACTTCTTAACAAGTGCGTTTGTCTTGAAGATTGTTGTTGTGATATCGGAAGAATATGATGTGTTCATAATCTTCTTAACAGTGCTTTCTTTGACCCATGACTTATCCCATTCGGTGTTGCCCTTATCGTTTGATGTCATGTGTGCATTCTGAAGCTGGATAGCGCCTTTATAGCCCCATTTTGCAGCGTTTGTAGCTTCGCTTGATGCGACGAATTGGGTCTTTTCTGCGCAGATGGTGACCGTGTTGCCAACACTCACGAATGAAGCGACGCTCGAGTCGTAAACATAGATGGATTCGGTGTTATCGACAAGCCAGAAACCAACCTGTGCTTTTGATGAGTTAACATTGACCTGAGCAACGACACCGGTGACTTTAACCTTTGTGCCATTCGCAGATTCTCTAGCAACTTTAACAGTTGAAACGGAATAATCCGATTCATCGAAGACGGCACCTGAAGAAACAAGTTTCTTAAGTGTTGCCTTGCCCATTTCTGCAGCTTCTTTGAAGAAATGTAATGATCCTTCTAAAGTGACCGTGTCGCCCACTGCTGGAACTGGGTCCAATGTATTGAATAATCCGTTATCTTCACTATAAACGCCGTAAACAGATAAAGAACCGGTATCATCCTTGATGGTCATCTGGCCATACTTGTAATCTGCGATTGCAGAAATCACGCCTGTAACGGTGAATTTCTGTGTTGAATATGTCTCGCCGAATGACTTTGCGATTTCAATTGCCTGAGCGATTGTTGTGATAACGCCGTCTGCAGGAATTTCAACATCGCTAGAACCACCGCTGTCTTTGTGTTCAAAGCTGATTAAGTTGGCCTTGCCCATTTCAGGCGTGCTCTTATAAACCTGTAATTTGCCCTCTAAGACAACTGTATCTCCAGCGACTGGCTTTGGATCCATTGTGCTGTAGTTATTAATTCCATATATGTATAACTCGCCCGTGGAGTCAGAGATTGTCATTTCTCCATATGTTGCGTTTTTGACAGTCTTAACAGTTCCGGAAACTCTATATTCGATCGTAGTGCCTGTCTCACCCGCTTCGTTTGCAATAGCGATTGCCTCTGCGATTGTCTTGCAATAGTTCTCAGGTAATGTTTCTGATGAGCTAACATCTTTTGATGTTGAGACAGCCTCTGATGTTGTTACATCTGCTACTGATGATTCAGGGTTCTCGTTAGCTGAGGATCCTGGATTTTTTGTCTGACCACAAGCGGCCAAAAATAATGCCGCCATTGCAGCGACAGATAACACTTTCAAAGTGTTTTTCTTCATTTGTATACCCCCTGGTAAAAAATGTTTACCAATTATTTTCTTATACTTTGAACGGATTAAACAAGAGAAAAATTAACAATTTACATTAACCTAACAATGTATAGTCAAAATCAACAAAAAAGCCACCTCTTTCGAGATGGCTATTGGTTTTACATGGTGATCCGTGGGGGACTCGAACCCGCGACCCGCTGATTAAGAGTCAGCTGCTCTACCAACTGAGCTAACGGACCATGTGCGATTTAACGCTCGAATATAATATTACTCGAGAGTAAATCGCGCAAGAGTTAATTTAATTATTTTCCGGTTAATGGAGTTCCATCAGCGGATGTTGTGTCTGGCTCAACGCCTTCGATTGTGAATGTTAACTG
>DCHU01000046.1:0-3138 GCA_002314915.1 Caryophanales bacterium UBA1744 | reverse complement strand
TAAGCACTCGAATGCGTAATCCTGAGTGTAGTAGATGACGTCGCTTCCGATCTTGTCGGTGACGCGGACTGCATAGAATGTGAAGCCCCACTTATCATTGGTCTTATCAAGAGTGATATATCTATCAATCTGTCTAGTTCCACCTTCAACTGCCTGAACCGTCTTTAAGGTGTAGCCAGCTGTTGTTCCTGCAACTGATGTTGCGAAGTAGATGCTTGAGTAGTTGACGCCTTCAACTGTGCCGGCCTTTAGGCCTGCGAATGGTTTCATGGCGTTATAGGCTGCGTTAACGGCTGAGTAGTCCGAATTAATGATGGACTTGGCGTTTGCCCTATAAGTGTCTAAAAGTGATGAATTTTGGGACGTGATACCACCTTTGTCGGTGTTGACGAGGAAGTATGTGGTCTTGCTGGTCTCAGCATTGACGACTGTGAAGCCCTGAACCTTCTCAGACTTAGCGGTTCCATCTGCGGCAACGGTTGTTGTTTCGTAGACGAAGTCATCGCCTGAATAGAGCTCTGCGCTGTGGTTGTAGAGATCGAATTCAGTTGATGGAGCCTGGTTAGACTTATTTGTGACAACCGATGTTTTTGTAATGTTAAATCCGGTTTCTGCTGCAGTTACAACCGAGAGGAAGTCGCCTTCTCCCTTGACTTCAGCACCGAATGAGTTCTGTCCGCATGAAGCGAGGACGAGGAGTGATCCTAAAAGGATTAATGCACTGTTCTTTTTCATGATTACTGACCCCTTTCTCCGCCTTTGTTCTCTAAGCCTGCGCCAATACCGAATAAAGCGCCTGAGACAACGAACACGATAGCGGCAACGATTGCACCCCATGCACAGTGGCAATAGAAGGAATCGTATAACCAGTAATTTGCAAGCTCTGTTGCCTGGACTGCATAGTTGTTGCCAATGTTGTTGGTGACCATGAACCAGATTGGGGATGCGATTGAGACGAATCCGCCGACCGAGAATAAGAGAACGACGAGTTTTGAGAGTTTCTCAGCCTTCTTTGAGAATGTGACGAAGAATGCCAAGACGATTGAGGCGAGGAGCACGACGAGGAGGATTGTGAGAACCCAGTTGAAGTGAGCCTGATTTGTGACGAGGATGTGAGCTGCTGTGTCTTTGCTTCTCAAATACATGCCGTAGTAGCCTCCGCCGAAGAGGGCGTTTGGACCAGAGATGATTTCTGAAGGGAATGCAGCTGCTCTCAACTTGTCGAATGTTGTTGAGTTGCTGTAGTTCTTGTAGTCGATGGTGACTGTTGGAAGAACGACTGTGAGGATGATAGCGACAAGGCAAGTTACCATTGCTGCTAAACGAAGGATGACACCAGGTCTCTTGACGGTGTCTTTGTTAATGACGAGGAATGGTTCCTTTTCTTCTAACAAAGCGTCTTCTTCAAGAGTGGCGACGAGTTTCTTTTCTGCCATATTACTTCTCCTCCTTTACGCTTTTTTTGTATTTTAAGACCCAGATGAGGTGACGGATCTTTGCTGCGATGGCTTTGAACCAAACAACGAAGATGATGTCAACTGATTTGACCTGTAAGGAATGAGTCTCACGAATCTGGTCGATATCGAAGAGGATCTGTCTCTTTTTGTAGGAGACGAGCGTTCCGATTGCTGCACCGCCGAGGAATGCTGCTCCTCCAGTGATGAGGGCAACCATTGAGACCCAGAACTCAGAACACTTGGTGTTGAGGACTGCGACCTTTTCGCCATCGATTGTTGCTGTACCAAATGCGAGGTAGTAGAAGAAGAATGCGATGACGAGGAGTATTAAGCCAATGACAACGAATGATAAACAGTGGCTGAGCAAGTGACGTAAGTCATTTGTTTTTTTGTGTAATTTCTGGATGAAAGGGCGGACCTCTTCATCTGTTAAAACTGGTTCTGCATCAACGGAAGCGCCACATTTGCATGCGGTAGCGTCGATAGGAAGTTTTTTCTGACAATCTTTGCAATAAACTTTCATAATGTTTCACCTTTAAGATTATATCTTAGATCATGCGCCGTAATCGAAGTTTGGATCGGTTTCGCCGTGGATCTTAAGGCCCTCCTTTTCAGCTTTGTGCTGAGCGTCCATCAAGTATTGGTAGTAGGAGATTCCTTTGTAGAGCATCTTGGAGCTTGTATCTCCTGAGAACTGAACATTGGAGAATCCTGCTTGGACGATTCTGTGATTAACGAGGAAGAAGGAGTCATCTCCACTGCTCTCGTTACTTGCCCAGACATAGAGTAGGAATCTTCCGTATGTTTCGGTGATTGATACCCCAGGTAATGACTGGACTTTGATACGCTTTGCGGATTTGAGGATCGCATTTGTGAAATCCCCTGCTGCGTATCCCCAAGGCTGAGCATTGATTGATGTTCCGTGCTGAGTCTCAGGTGTGTCGATGTTCTGGTAACGGCAGCTTGTGCCATCCGAGTAACCGGCACTGTTCACGAAGTCCGGATAATTGAATCTTGTGGTATCGCCATCGCCGTATGATACGACTGTGACTTCCACGAGACCTCCGCCTCCGAGTGTGGTGCTGCCATCCTGGAAGAATGGAGCATCGCGATATTCGCTTGGAATTCTTGGACCTTCGTTGAGTTCCTCTAATCCCAATGGACATCCATATTGTCCTAATCGTTCGCAATTGGAGTTGTCATATCCGATCCAATCGAATGGCTCGAAAGTGGCGACGCCTTTCATGAATTCGTTTTTGCGAACGAGGTTCACTTGGTTGCACCACTCTGTTTTGTAGCCTGGTGCACCGAGAGTGTCGTAGATGTAAGTTCCATCCGTTACGACCATTGGATACATTCCGATGTTTGGAAGTAATGAATCGAGTTGGTTTGCTTTTGCTTTGACCGAATCACTTGCCCCTTCGTATGCGATTACGAATGTCGACTTTGGTTCGATTGACCCCGTGAGTTTCATCTCATATGGGTCTGTTAGCAATCCCGATCTGTAGATTACGACTGAGTATCCATTCAGTTGAATCTTTGTGTCGCCGATGTTGCTTAACTCCACCGCTCTATCTGAACTTGCCTTTCCAATGAAGAATTCCGAGAAGATTAGGTTTCCTTCTTTGAATGGGAGAAGTTCGTTTGTAGGCTTTGAGCTTTCTTCCTCAGTTTTTGAGGT
>DCHU01000003.1:5306-5540 GCA_002314915.1 Caryophanales bacterium UBA1744 | reverse complement strand
ACTACTTTCCCTCAAACCGAAACCATTTTAGACAATGGGGAAGTAAACGGCGTTAAAGCTGCTGATGTTCAAAAAATCCTAAACTTAAAGCACGCATGGGAGTTTATCGTTGACCAAGATGTTTTGTCTTCTCAATGCGATTATTATCTCTTAAGCCATGTCGCAAGGCTTGTGAATGAGGGTTTCTATGACAATGGCGGAAAGCCAAGAATTGTCCCAGTATCCATTGGTGGT
>DCHU01000003.1:0-5241 GCA_002314915.1 Caryophanales bacterium UBA1744 | reverse complement strand
GTGGAATCGGGATTGCGTGAAATAGATGTTGCGATTGAGTTGGTATTGTACTGTATGAAGACCCAAATATTCATCGATGGCAACAAAAGAGCGTCTATCATCTTCGCCAATCATTATATGATTCAACACGGCATTGGATTGCTTGTCGTTCCGGAAAACAAGGTTCCAGAATTCAAATCAATGTTGGTTGCATATTATGAAGGGCGTAATGAAGCAGTCATCAAAGAGTTCTTGAAAGAACAATGTTGGAGACAATTCTAATCTCATATGTTTAAGACCGGTTAATCTCGGTCTTTTTTTATAAGAAAAGCCCAGGTTTTCACCTAGGCTTAGTTTTTAGTTGAGATTATTCTTCTCTCTTTTTCTTAAGAGCGATTCCTAATGTCATTCCAGCTACTGCAAGGATGAATGCTGATGTTGCGATAACCTCGCCTTTGCATCCCTTCTTGGTTGGCTTTGTTGGCTCTGGATCTGCTGGATCATCAACGTTTGGATCTGTTGCGCAGACTGGAGCAATCTGGAGCTCTAAGCTCTTACCGACGATTGTTGTTGAGTTGTCCTCAAACTCAAGGTTGATAAGAACGTGGACGTATCCGTTGAACTCTTCTTCAGCTGTTCCGAAGATCATTGAGCCATCGAAGTCTAATCCTGCTGGCAATGGTGTGACTGGATCGATGACGACTTCAGAGTTTCTGATGGTCTTTCCGCCGTATGTAGCACCGATGTCATAATCGCCTGAGATCTCGACACCAATTTCGATTTCATCTCCGACCTTAGCCTGGACGAAGTTGCCCTCGACATCAGAGAAGACGATTCCGCTGGCTTTTTGAGCGAATTCTCTATCCATAGCACCGCAATTTGCACATGCGTACATTGCGCCCTTTGCCATTTCACGAACTGCATACCACCATGAGTATGACTCGACTGTCTCGCCTTCATATGTGAAGACTGGAGCACCCTTTCCGTCGAATGCGTTGTCATCCCACTTAGCGTTGACGTCTGATGAATACTTATCGCCATCGAGCTGGTTGTTGCATCCTGCTAAGACACGGTTATTGATGTTCTCGTAGCACTTACCGTCAAATGCTGAGTTTCCGTGGTGTGTCATATCTGAGATGATCGCACCCTTGAATCCCCACTCACCACGTAAGACTTCTGTTAATAAAGGATAAGAAGCTGCTGTTTCCATTAATCCTAAACGGTTATATGAAGACATAATACCCATTGACTTGCCTTCTTCAATACACATCTGGAATGGCTTGAGATAGAGTTCTCTTAATGCCTGCTCGGTTAAGAAGCATGTGACACCTTCTCTATTTCTCTCCTGGTCGTTGACTGCGAAGTGCTTGAAGTAGCAGTAGATACCCTTATCAGATGCCGCTGCAACTACTCTTCCAGCGATGCGTCCTGTTAAGAATGGGTCTGCTGAATAGTACTCGAAGTTACGTCCACCGAATGGAGATCTGTGGAGGTTAACGCCAGGTCCTGCCCAACCATACTTGTTGTCCATATGGCCTTCGATACCGACACATTCACCCTGTTCAAATGCAAGGTCAACGTTATATGTTGCTGCGACGATTGGAGCACCGCACCACCACATTGCGCCGAACTTTGAAGGTCCATCTGAGTCTGATGTTGATGGCTTGCCGATTCTTGAGATGGCTGGATTGTGAGTATTTCCACCTTCTACGAACTGTCTTAATTCTGTAAATGTGAACTCATTTAAGAAGTCTTCCCATCTGTCATCATCAAGAGGAACGCCGACCATTTCGCTGAACTGTGTGCTCTCAGATGCTGTGAGAGTTGTCTTCTGCTGTGTCCATCCCGCATCGATGAAGTCCTGCTTTGTCTTATGAGCTGCTTCTGGCATGTACTCATATGTATCTGTGCAGTCGATGTCTGCGAGTGTGAATGGGTGATTGTAGAATTCCTCAACTCTGCTGCCCTCTTTCAAGGTTCTATCTTCGATAGTTGGGTGAGTTGGGAATGTTCCAGCTAAGTCTGTTCTGCTTGTCTGGTCGAAACCGACATCATTCTCTCCTGGGAGAGAGTTATAGAAGCCTCTGTCTGTGAATCTGTTCTTGACCTCTGAACCAGTGACGCGGTCATATTTGTATTTGATTCCGCTCTGAGTGACTCTGAAGTTGACTTCGTCATAAACCTCATGAGCATTCTTATTCAATGTGACCTTATAGTCTCCTGGGTCGAGTTCATATCCTGTGAATCCGTTGCCGTTTGCGTCTGTGAAGTCATAGGAAGCCTGATCCTGAATGTAGAAGTCGAGCTTGAGTTCCTGTGATTCGCCTGGGGCCAAATCTTTTGTCTTAGCGAATGCGCATAAGACCTCTGATGGCTTTTCGATTCCTCCATCGATATATGGAGCCTTCCAATATAATTGGACGACATCCTTACCGGTAACACTTCCTTTGTTGGTGACCTTAACCTTGAATGTCATCTTCTCATCTTTATATGAGAGTTTTGCGTTTGCCTTATCGCAGCTGACGATTTCCTGTTCGAATTCTGTGTATGATAAGCCATAGCCGAAAGGATAGATAACACCTTCGTCTCCGCTATACCACTCATCTGCTTTTGACTCGCTCTCAGCCTTTAATTCATCATACATCGTTTCATAGAAACGGTAGTCCATATAGACGCCTTCTTCATAGCTGACATATGATGATGGTCTGACGCCGTTAAGTCCGTATTTAACAACTTTCTGAGCTTCGTTGTCCCATTGTGGTTCGCCTTTGTATGTTCCATCTGATCTGACTGGAGTTCCATCAGCATTGAACATTGTATCTGCTGGATAATCCTTGCCATTAACGACATTGGTCTGGCAGTTATCTGCGAAGTTCTGGAATGTTGGGTTCTTCTTGAAGTTTCTTTCCCAAGTATCAACTGTTCTTCCTGATGGACATACAGATCCATTTAAGATTTCGCCGATTGCAGCTGTACCATTTGCGCCTGGTGTACCCATCCAGATAACAGCGCCAACACCATCGTCCTCTTCGAATCTATCGCACTGGAATGCGTTTCCTGAGTTGATGACGATGACGACTTTGTCGAAGTATTCTTCAATCATGTCGAGAAGGTCGTTTTCGTTATCTGATAACTGTAAATAGTGCTGGTCTGTCCAGGTGTCTCCTGCAATGCCGTTGTCCGAGCTGTTGAAGTCACGAGCGTCGATTGCCTTACAGTCTGCGCCTTCGGTGCCGCCACGTGCGATAACCATGATTGCGGCATCGCCGTATTCTGAGAATGAGCTCTTGATGTCAGCGGTATATCTATCAACAGGGGTCTCACCTACTGTTGCCTCTGAAATACCTTTCCAGCCCGAGTTACCGTTCTTACGTCCTGAACCGGATTTGCTGTTGTCCTTGTAGAAGCTTGTTAATGTTCCGTTGACCTCATATCCAGCATCGGTTAATGAGCGCTGCATATCGATCTGCGTGATGCCTGATGAGACGGATCCTGAACCTGAACCGCCACCACCATACTGCAAGCTCGTTGATGATTTGCCGAAAATCGAGACTTTCTTTACGCCTTCAAATGGAAGCATTCCGTCTTTGTTTTTGAGAAGGGTTGTTCCTTCCTCAGCAATCTTCTTGTTGAGTTCCATCGCTCTGTTGCAATACGTAGTTCTGTCCGAATACGCGATGTCAGAGATGAATTTGCCTTGTGGTCCTCTAACGAAGTTTGGCATGGAAGACTGATGTACAGCCGCTCCAAAACCCAAGAGAGGAATAAGGCCTAATAATAGTAGTTTTTTCTTCATACTACCTTTTCCTTTCGCAGTAATTACTGCATATGCCCATCGTCTCAAAAAGAGTACTTATGGGAGGCACTCAAAAGAACGCGTGAACACTCTTTTGTTTGCCTTTGTTGTAAATTAGACTAAAACTAACAAATTGAGATAAATATGACTTTCTTATGAAGATTTTTAGGTTATTAAAAATAAAAAGGCTAGATACTCTACACCTAACCTTTGGTTACTGATGTGCCAGTAATGATTTCTTTGCAAAATGGGTAATTATGGAGACGATCGCCACAAACACGATTGCAATTAGAGAATACGCAAATATAGGAACCATATTTGATGGGTCGTTTCTCTGGGCGGCCAATATCGCAGAACCAAGTCCGTTCTTTGTGTCGCCCGTAAGAATCTCCGCCATGATTTCAATCTTGAATGAGAGACCAAAGCTTGAAGCGATGCCAACGCTTAAATACGAAGCGATACTTGGCAGTTGGATGCGGGTAAACAACCTAAGACCTTTCGCTCCATCCACTCTTGCAGCCATCATAATTGACCTATCAATGTTTGTGATTCCTCCGACCACCGCTTCATAAAGGATTGGGAAGGAAATCAATATGACCAGGAGAATAGGCGCTTTTCTTGCACCGACCAACACGAGGAACATGAATACCAACGCCGCAGTCGGAATCGATTTAAGAACCTCTATCATCGGCTTGAACACGCCTCTTAAGAATGGGATATTTCCCGCTAGTAAACCAAGGACTATTGCACAGCCAAAAGCAATGCAGAATCCAATTATCATTCTTAAGAATGTATTACCAATGCAACTCCATGTGTAAGGCTTGCCTAAAAGACGGATGGTTTCCGCCATCGTCTTCCAAGGATCCGGGAATATCATCGTGGTCTCGTCCATGGCTAAAGCAATCGCTATCCATATGACTAAGACCAACGCGATTCCGGTTATTAGTTCAATGTATTTATTAGAAGTAGATTTCCTCATTTGTGGCTTCCATGCCGAATAAGCTGATGAATGAATCGATCGCCTCTTTGTTGTCGCTTGCCTTTACATAGCCTAATCCGACTGTGTTTCCATTGCCGACAACCGCCTTAGCGACTGCTGACTTAATGCCGAATACTGAGGCCTGTTCCTCTTCGGAGAGCTGATCCATACCGTTTTTGATGAGATCTGGGTTCTCAATGCCTGCGTTTATATCGTTTTTAAGGCTTTCAAGGAACTTCTCGCCCTGTGCCTTATCGTTTTCCGACTTAAGGAAGACAGAGGCCTGAATCATTCCTTTTCCGCCTGATTTCTCTTTGTATTCATCCTGGATGTTCTTATAGACACTGGCTTTGCCATATGTTGGTGCGCTTGTGTTGTTGAGTGTTGCAAATAAGACTGGCTGAGCGACGAAGACATAGTCTACGGTTGAGGTTGTGACGACGTTCTTTCCACTTGCTAAGCACTTTGCGGCATCGCTGACTGCTGT
>DCHU01000029.1:33450-99751 GCA_002314915.1 Caryophanales bacterium UBA1744 | reverse complement strand
CCAATTATTTGACCGCTGCGGTGTTCTCTTTGTTCTCTGGAATCATGCTTGGACTCATCATGATGTCATTCTCACTCTCGTATTTCTTCTACTCGGTAGAGGACCTTACGTTCAGCATCATGCCTGCAATAAGAGATTACTCACTCGAACTCGCAAAAGATAATCTGGCCCAACTGAAAAGATATCAGCAAATCTCTGAAGAAGAGGCAAAACGCTACGAAGAAGAGATTAGAAGGGTTGAGGAAGAACTCGAAGAGGAAAACAAAGAAGATGAATAAAAAGCCATGGTTTGAACCGTGGCTCTTTTAATAATTGATGAGGTAGGCAAAGACGAGTATTCCGCTTGTTAAGACGAGTAGGGCTAACTCTAGTTTCCAAACCCACTTGAAGTACTTTCCATAACTTAGTCCAACAAGGCCCAGCGCGATAAGCAATACCGAGTTCGTCGGGTATAGGACATTTGAGAATCCATCACCGTATACATAAGCCAAAATTGATATCTGTTTTGATATGCCGAACATCTCCCCCATAGGAACAAGAAGCGGTATGAGAAGGATCGCTTCAGCAGAACCTGATGGAACAAAGAAGTTGAGGACAAGTGCGATGAGGTACATGAACAACACGATTAGGGTTGGGTGCATGCCACTCGCGGCTTCTGTTGCGTAATAGAGGATTGAATCAAGTATCTTTGCCTCTGTAAGGATGTATTTAACAGAGCTTGCCATGAGGATCATTACGATCGCTGGAAGGACTCCTAAGACGCCTTTACCAAAAGATTTAAAGAAATCTTTGGCTTTCATTCCAGATAGGAAGCACGCTGGGATGCCTGCAACAAGGAACATGAGGACAATGACGACCATCGTATAGTCCTGTAAGAACGTGAGGAAAGTGGAGCAGAGGATAATCAATATTCCGGCTCCGAGAGCAGATAAGAAGACTATTAACGCTCTATTTTTCTTTGGATCCTTTTCCTGTACCTCGATTGAGTTTTCATCACTTATCGGCTTCTCGACCTTTTTGGCGTGGAGATATGTGAACAGGGCAAGGAGGCCATAGATGAGCACTCCGCTGACGATTCGCAGCCACATTCCGGAGAACATAGGGACACCGGCAATAGTCTGGGCAACTCCAATGGTGAAAGGATTGAGAATACCTGTTGCGAATCCGCATCCAACAGCGACGAGGCTGATGGCTAATCCGGTAATCTCATCCCATCCTAAAGCGAGTGCCAAGGATACCACTAATGGTACCAATGGAAGGCATTCCTCAAAGCTTCCGACGAATGCGCCCATCAGCATAAAGAATCCGGAAATCACGAATAGAAGGGTATATCTTTTCTTGCCGAATCTAGCGATTATTCTTCCTAGGAGATATCCCATGAAATTGCACTCTTCCAGAGCCGTGAAAACACCGCCGATTATAAGCAAGAATGCGAGTACCAAGAAGATGGTTGTGCTGCCATCTGCGCCCAACACTAGGAATGGGGACAATATCCATTTCCAAAATGGGAACGATGCGTCTACAAATGTGAACGAAGAAGTAGATTCGATCATCCCGTCAGCGTTTCTTGCATATTCACCGGACGGTATGACGAACGTGAGTATATATGAGACGAGCATCAAAACAAAAATGACCGCAACAGATGTTAAAAAGCTGCGTAAAGGTATGTTTAAACCCTTTTTCTTTTGGTTTTGCGTGGTTTCTGCTGCCATTTATAGTTCCTTTATCAAGTTTCGATAGAAGTTTACCGCCGGCTCTAATGTATCGATATCAACGTTCTCATCAATTCCGTGGATGCTGCTTAATTGCTGTTCATCAATTGTGAATGGGGCGAATCTGAATACGTTGTTGCTGACTCTTGAGAAGTATTTGGAGTCAGATGCTCCATTCATGATATATGTGGTTGGTATGACATTTGGGAACGACTCTTTTATGATGTTTTTGAGCAACTTGTATTGTTCTGAATTTACATCACTCAAAGGAGACTCAAACGGGTCGCTGACCACCTCAGTCTCAAGCCCGTATTTATCTGCGATTTTCTTTACTGCTGCAATGGAGTGTTCCAAGCCCTCGTGATGGGATGTTCTCATATTTGCGATGACATATGCCTCTTGCGGCAACACGTTGTCTCCATCGCTTCCCTTAGCCATCGTAAATGCGATAGTTGTCTGAAGGAGTGCCTTTGCGGATGGAGATACCTTCGGCATAACTGTTTTTAGGATCGACCAAAAGAATGTTGGATGTGCGAAAACGAAACCCAGAGGCCCCTTTACCGTTGGAGCCATATCTTTGAACATGTTTTTAATGACTGGAGAAAGCGACTTCTTGAATAAGTCTTTTGAATCAACCTCCGCCATGAACTTGCCCAATCGTACGAGTGGGGTGTTCTTTCCCGGCGTGGATGCATGACCTCCGGCGCTTCTTGCGGTGAATTTCAAGTCGACCGTGCACTTTTCTCCAAGTCCGACTACTGCGAACGTTCCATCTGCTCCGCCGAGCGGGTCATACATGATTTCTCCACCTTCATCGAGAACGAAGTCGATTCTGATTCCTCTTTCTTCTAAGGCCCTGGATATTGCATCCGCTCCTCTTCCGTCGGTTTCCTCGTTTCTTCCGGTTTCGATATAGATGTCATTCTTTGGCGTAAATCCGCTCTCAATCATCTCCTCGATGCCCTGAAGCATAGCGAATAATGGTCCTTTGTCGTCCAATGTGCCTCTGCCATACAGCTTGTCGTCTACAACCTCTCCAGAGAATGCTGAATGTGACCATTCCCCGGTCGCCTCAACAACATCATAATGGTTCATGAGAAGTGATGGCTTATCCGAAGATACACCTTTCCACTCCAAAAGAAGGGAGCCGTCAAATTCTTCCATCTCGCAGGTTTTGAATACCAGCGGGAATAAATCCTTAAGCAAAGACCTAAAGTGTTTGAATTTGTCTAAATCAGGTTCTGAAAAGGATGATACAGTCTCAGCCTGGATCATCTTAGATAGCTTAGATGTGTATAAATCAAGTTTTTCGCTCATGAGGTTATTTATAAAAGCATCGGGAATATATTCAAGAATTATTAAAACAAAAAGGACGATATTTTCTAATCGTCCTCTGTTTGTTATTTATTTAGCCCATCTTGAGATGTCTTCGACGAGTGAGCAGAGCATGACAGCCTTGATGGTGTGCATTCTGTTCTCGGCCTCATCGAACACGATTGATGCCTCGCTCTCGAACACGTCGTCTGCGACTTCCATCGCGGTAAGGCCATATCTGTCGTAGATGTCTTTTCCGATTTCAGTCTTTAAGTCATGGAAGGCAGGTAAGCAGTGCATGAACTTGGTTGTTTCCTTGCCTGTTGATTCCATAAGGGTTTTGTTGACCTGATATGGGAGCAAGTCTTTGATTCTCTCATCCCAAACAGAAGGGTCTTCACCCATTGATACCCAGACGTCTGTATAGATGACATCTGCGCCCTTAACGGCCTTGATTGGATCTTCCTCAAAAGTGATTGTTGCGCCTGTTTCCTTGGCAATTTCCTTGCAAATTGATGTTAATTCGTCGTTTGGGAAGTATTTTTTGTTGGATGAAGCAACGAAATTCATTCCCATCTTTGCGCAACCGACCATGAGTGAATTTGCCATGTTGTAGCGGCAGTCGCCCATGAAGACGAGGGTCTTTCCCTTGAGTTCTCCGAGGTGTTCCTGAATGGTTAACAAGTCTGCGAGAATCTGTGTTGGGTGGTATTCGTTTGTGAGACCGTTCCAGACTGGGACTCCGCTGTAATCGGAGAGTTTCTGAACGATTTCCTGACCATATCCACGGTACTCGATTCCGTCAAACATCCTTCCAAGGACCCTTGCGGTATCTTCAATCGACTCTTTCTTTCCGATTTGGGATGACTTAGGGTCGAGGTATACAGGGTGCATGCCCAAATCGCTGCCAGCAACTTCGAAAGCACATCTGGTTCTGGTTGAGGTCTTCTCGAAGACGAGAGCGATGTTCTTTCCCTCGAGTACTCGGTGTGAGACTCCGGATTTCTTCTCGGCCTTGAGGTTCTTTGCGACCTTCAAATGGGTTGCGATCTCCTCACTGGTGAAGTCTAGTAACTTTAAGAAACTCTTTTTGTAGTAACTCATTAGGCATTCTCCTTTAATACTGTTTTCAATATATCTAACGCCTTATCGAGCGTTGGATAGTCGATGTTTAGCGCAGGCAATAATCTGACTTTGTTCTTTGCGGTTAAGGCAAGCACACCGCGATTCATTAGTTCTTTCACAATCGCGCCTGCAACATCTTTGGTTGGTTTGATTCCAATCATCATTCCAAGATGCGAGATTGACTCGACTCCCGGAACATCTTTAAGGCTATTTACTATGTAATCGCCTTTCTTAGCCACTTCAGCGAGGAACTCATCATCTAATCTATTGATTATCGACAAACCGCCAGCGCAGGCGATTGGGTTTCCTCCGAATGTGGATCCATGGTCACCGAATTTGATCACGTCTTTAAGCTTATCGCTTACAACGCATGCCCCGATTGGAAGTCCACCTCCAAGGCCTTTAGCGGTTGAGAAGGCATCGACCTCGACGTCGTAGTGCATGTATGAATATAGTTTTCCGGTTCTTCCATTGCCTGTCTGAACCTCGTCAACCATGAACAATACGTTGTATTTTTTGCAGAGCTGATATAGACCTTCGACATATTCTTTGTCGATGACGTTTACTCCGCCTTCGCCCTGAACAGTCTCGATTATGACTGCGGCGACATTGCCTCTAGAGATGACGTATTCAGCTTCTTCGATGTTGCCCGCTTCGATGTGTTTAAAACCCGGGGTTAATGGCTGATACAATTCGTGGTAGTGGTCCTGGCCCGTCAAAGCAAGTGTTGTGAGGGTTCTTCCGTGGAAGGAATTCTCGAGTGTGACGATTGTGTAGCAATTCTCGCCCTTGTTTTCAGCGGCCCATTTCCTTGCGACCTTCACCAAGCACTCATTTGCTTCTGCGCCCGAGTTTCCGAAGAACACTTTGCTCATTCCCGTCCTCTCGGTTATTGCTTTAGCAAGTTCAACGCATGGTTTGGTGTAATAGAGGTTTGATGTGTGCTGGAATAGTCCTAACTGAGACTCAACAGCTTTTATCCATTCCTCATCCGAATATCCGAAAGTGTTGACCGCGATGCCAGAGCCAAGGTCTATGTACTCCTTGCCATCTGCATCATATGCTAGAGAGCCTTTGCCCTTAACGATCTCTATCGGGAAACGATTGTATGATCCAACTATGTATTCTTTATCCTGTTCAAAGATACTCATTATTGGACATCTCCTTTAATAAGGGTGCCAGCACCTTCATCGGTCAATAACTCCATGACGATTGAGTGTGGGACTCTTCCGTCGATGATGGTGGTTTTGTAAACTCCGCCTTCGACTGCCTGGATTGCGCATTCGAGTTTAGGAATCATTCCGCCTGAGATGATGTCGGAGGAGCATAAGTCTTTTGCTTCCTGGACAGTCATTTCCTCAATGACAGAGCTTGGATCGTTCTTGTCTTTTAAGATTCCGTTGATGTCAGTTAAGAGAACGAGACGCTTGGCATTTAAGGCTGCTGCGATAGAAGAAGCGGCCGTATCTGCGTTGATATTGTAGAGATTTCCTTTTTTATCACGTCCAATCGTGGAGATAACTGGCAAATAACCGAGGTCCAATAAATCCTGTATTGCGCCTGGATTGATTTTTGTGATTTTGCCAACATAACCCAACGCAGGGTCCTTCATCTCAGCTTCGATGAGTTTTCCGTCAACGCCTGAGATTCCGATTGCGTTACCGCCCTGTGTCTGGAGCAAGTTGACCAAATGCTTGTTGATCTTTCCTGAGAGGACCATCTGAGCGATGTCGACTGTTTCTTCATCGGTCACTCTTAATCCGTTGACCCAAGTCGCCTCTTTTCCGAGCTTTTTGGATAGTTCATTGATCTCTGGACCTCCACCGTGGACCAAGACGATTTTGACTCCGATTGTCCAGAGCAAAACCAAATCTTCGATGACCTGTGCCTTGAGTTCAGGGCTGATCATAGCGTTGCCGCCATACTTGATGACGACGATTCTATTCGTGTATTTCTTGATGTATGGAAGAGCTTGGGTTAAGACTTTGGCTCTCTCAAAGTTTGATAGGTTCATAGTTTTACTCCCTTCTCATTAGGTTCTGTAATCGCCATTGATTCTTACGTAGTCGTATGTGAGGTCGCATCCCCAAGCGGTTGCCTTTTCGTATCCCGAGTTGAGGTTGACCAAAATGTCTATTTCCTTCTCTAAAAGGATTTCCTTTGCTATTTCTTCACTGAAATCGATTCCCGCTCCGTTCTTGCAGACCTCGATTGTTCCTTTTACTGACTTAAATGAGACATCGATTTTGTTAACGTCCACATTTGCTCCGCTATAGCCGATTGCACAAAGGACTCGGCCCCAGTTTGCATCAGCGCCGAACATCGCGGCCTTGGTGAGCGAAGATGTGATGACGCTTTTAGCGACGACTTTTGCGATTTCTTCGCTTGATGCACAGGTCACAACGCACTCCAAGAGCTTTGTTGCGCCTTCGCCGTCTCCTGCAATCTTTCTGCATAAGGAGATGGTTAATGTATTGAGAGCCTTCATGAATGTCTTGAAGTCCTCATCGTCTTTGTCGATAACTCTGTTACCGGCCTGTCCGTTTGCGAGGACCGTGACCATATCGTTTGTGGAGGTGTCTCCATCGACCGATACCATATTGAATGTGTTCTTGATATCGTTCTTGAGCGCCTTATCGAGCATCTCGCTTGATATCGCGACGTCACTTGTGATGAAGACGAGCATGGTTGCCATATTTGGATGAATCATGCCGCTTCCTTTTGCGATGCCTCCCATCTTGCATGTCTTGCCGCCGATTTCAAACTCGACTGCGACCTCTTTCTTGATGGTGTCGGTTGTCATGATTCCTTCCGCTGCTTCATCGGAACCGTTCTCATTTAAGGCCTTAACAAGTGGTGGGATGCCAACCTTGAATGGCTCGATGTCCATGAGCTGTCCGATGACGCCTGTAGAGGCAACGACGATGTTATTGCTAGGGATATTTAACTCTTTTGCGAGGATTTCACATGTTTCCTCAGCGATTTGCGCGCCATTCCAGTTGCATGTGTTTGCATTTCCTGAGTTGCAGATGACAGCCTGGGCGTGTCCGTCCTTGAGGTGTTCCTTTGTAACGAGGAGCGGTGCGCCTTTGACCAAGTTGGTCGTATAGACTGCGCTAGCGGTGCATAAGGTTGTTGAGTAGATGAGAGCTAAATCTCTTTTGGAGCGATTCTTTCTGATGCCGCAGTGGATGCCTGTTGCGAGGAATCCTTTTGCAGCTGTAACTCCGCCTTCGATAAATTTCATTTCCTGCCTCCTACTTTAATTTGAGTGATGTGGTTTTTTCTTGTCCGATGACAATGTTCAGGTTCTCGATCGCGCTTCCTGAGGCCCCTTTGCCTAAGTTGTCGTATCTGGCGACGAGTGTCATTCTCTCATCGTTTCCCTGAACCGATATCTCCATGACATCAAGTCCGCTTAGCTTATTGCTTGCCATGAAGTTTCCTTCTGTGTCCTTGCTAACATGGACGATATCTGAGTTGTAGTAGTTCTCATAGAACTTGATTAACTCTTCTTTTGAGAGGTTCACGTCTCCCTTGAATAGAGGGATTGTGACCTCCATGCCGGAATAGAAGTCTCCGACAACCGGGATGAACACCGGTTCTGATCCCAAACCACAAATCGACTTCATCTCTTTAAGGTGTTTGTGATTTTGGTTGAGTCCGTATACTCGAGGTGAATCGAGTAATGTATCTCTATTCTCGCCTTCATATTCCTCGATCATCTTCTTGCCGCCTCCGGAATAACCGGTGAGGGAGAAGCATGAGAGTTTGGCTTTCTTGCTCAATATGCCCTTGCTCACGAGCGGGTATATGAGAGCAATGAATCCCGATGCGTGGCATCCAGGATTCGCTATTCTTTTTGATTTTTTGATTTTGTTTTCAAATCCGCCCAATTCAGCGAAGCCATAGACGAAGTCCGGGCTTGTTCTGAATGCGGTTGAGGTATCGATGATGACGGTATTTGGGTTGTCGACCATCGCGAGTGCTTCTCTAGATGCATCATCCGGTAAGCAAAGGATTGTGACATCCGAGTTGTTGATCATATGTCTGATTGATGATGGATCTTTTCTATGCTCCTCATCAAGGATGAGCAATTCGATATCCGTTCTATCCTTCAATCGGTCAAATATCTTTAATCCGGTAGTTCCTGAGGAACCATCTATAAATACTTTCTTTTTCATTTCCAGTTCCTCTATAAACCCAATTTATCTTTTAGATAAGCAATCTGTTCTTTTACTGATGCGAAAGATGTGCCTCCTTTGGAGACTCTTCTTTCAACACATGTCTTGAGAGAGATTTCCTCATATAAGTCGCTGTCGAAGAGATCTGATGACTTTTTGTATTCATCAAGCGTGATGTCTTCGAGCGTCTTATTCTCTTCAATGCACTTATTCACAAGCATGCCTGTGAGCTTATACGCATCGCGGAATGGCATGCCTTTCTTGGTGAGGTAATCCGCCAAGTCGGTCGCGTTGATGAAGCCCTTCTTAGCGGCGTTCAACATATTTTCCTCATTAGCCTTGATTGTTGCGACCATAGGAGTGAACACATCAAGGGTCATCTTGACCGTGTCAATCGCGTCATATGTCTGCTCTTTGTCTTCCTGCATGTCCTTGTTGTATGCGAGTGGAAGTCCTTTGAGGACGGTTAACATACCCATAAGGGAGCCGAACACTCTTCCTGACTTGCCACGAGCAAGCTCGGCCATATCCGAGTTCTTCTTCTGAGGCATGATTGATGACCCGGTTGTGAACGCGTCATCTAACTCAATGAACTTAAACTCCCAGGATGAGAAGAGGATTATCTCCTCTGACATTCTTGATAAGTGAACCATGATGAGAGATAAGCATGAGAGCAACTCAACCAAGTAATCCCTATCGGATACTCCGTCGAGCGAATTTAGCACAACCCCATCAAATCCAAGGCGTTCTGCTTCGAAGTCGCGGTCTGTGTCATAAGTGGTGCCCGCAAGTGCGCAACAGCCGATAGGAGAGAGGTTTAAGCGCTTTTTGCAGTCATTTAAACGGGATAAATCCCTTTCAAACATGAATGCATAGGCCATTAAGTCATGTCCATAAGTGATTGGCTGCGCTCTCTGAAGATGTGTATATCCAGGCATGATGTAACACGTGTACTCATCCGCCTTATCAACGATTGCGGCGATGAGTCCCTTGACCTTCTCCTCAATAGAGGTGATTTCTTTTCTCACATACATCTTCATGTCGAGAGCGACCTGATCGTTTCTGCTTCTTGCTGTGTGGAGTTTCTTTCCGACCGTTCCGACTCTCTCTGTGAGAACCGATTCCACGAACATGTGGATATCCTCGGCGCTCAAGTCGATTTCCAATTTGCCGGATTTGATATCTTCAAGGATGGAAGTGAGACCCTCGTTGATTTTAGAGGCCTCATCTTCCGTGATTATCCCTTTTGAAGCGAGCATTAAGGCGTGGACCATTGAACCGGCGATGTCCTCCTCGAACATTCTCGAGTCGAAAGAGATGGATGAGTTATAGTCGTCCGCGATTTTAGATGTAATTCCCGATGTTCTTCCGGCCCACATTTTTGCCATATTGTTTGCTCCTTATTTGTTGTTCTTTGCATCAACTAATGCAGCGACCTTGAGTGGTAAGCCATATAAGTTGATGAATCCTTCTGAATCCTTCTGGTTGTAGTCGGATTCTCCGAATGTAGCGATATCTTCGCTGTATAGCGAATAGTCTGACCAAGCTCCCGCTTTGATGACGTTGCCCTTATAAAGTTTGAGTTTGACCTTACCTGTAACTGTTTCCTGTGTCTTGTCGACAAATGCTGAGATAGCTTCTCTAAGCGGGGTGAACCACTGACCGTTATAGACCAACTCACCAAAGGTGATTGCTAGTTTCTCTTTCTCGTGCATCGTCATCTTGTCTAAGCACAATGATTCGAGATAGCTGTGTGCTTTATAGAGGATTGTGCCTCCAGGTGTCTCATAGACGCCTCTGCACTTCATGCCGACAAGTCTATTCTCAACGATGTCGAGTAATCCGATTCCGTTCTCGCCGCCGAGCTTATTCAACTTGTAGATGATGTTCTTTGCGGACATCTTTTCTCCGTCGATCGCGACTGGAACGCCTTTGACGAACTCGAGTTCGACATAAGTAGGGGTGTCTGGAGCCTTGATTGGGGATACGCCCATCTCAAGGAATCCTGGCTTGTCATATAATGGCTCATTGCCTGTATCTTCAAGGTCGAGACCCTCGTGTGATAAGTGCCAGAGGTTCTTGTCCTTTGAGTAGTTAGTTTCTCTGTTGATCTTAAGAGGAATGTTATGCGCCTCCGCGTAATCGATTTCCTCGTCTCTTGATTTGATTGACCATTCTCTCCATGGAGCGATGATTGGCATATTTGGTGCAAATCTCTTGATGGTTAACTCAAATCTGACCTGGTCGTTTCCTTTTCCGGTGCAGCCGTGGCAGATTGCATCCGCGCCTTCTTTGAGTGCGATTTCGACCAATCCTTTAGCGATGCATGGTCTAGCGTGTGAGGTGCCGAGGTAGTATTCCTCATATAATGCGCCTGCCTTCATTGTTGGGATGATGTAGTTGTCGACATAATCGTCGGTTAAGTCGAGAACATAGAGTTTGCTAGCGCCTGTCTTAAGTGCTTTCTCCTCTAATCCCTCGAGTTCATCAGCCTGTCCAACGTTGCCGGATACCGCTATAACTTCACAGTTGTTATAGTTCTCCTTCAACCATGGGATGATGATTGATGTGTCTAAGCCACCTGAGTAGGCTAAGACGACCTTTTTGATGTTTTTCTTGTCCATTTTTTCTCTCTTTCCTTCAGCCTAGTAAACAAAAAGTCCCCAGACTAACAAAGTCTAAGGACGTTTTTTTAACGTGGTGCCACCTTAGTTTATAACACTCTCACGAGTGTTACCTTTCCAGGATAAGTTATTTATCCCAAAGTCGCTGTAACGTGCGAACACGGAATCTCCTACTCATTTCAGAGAATCAGCTCTAGGACGCGTTCCCAATTGCCTCAGATACCGCCCTCTCACCATCGGCAGCTCGCTCAGATCTTACTCAAAAGGTACTATTTCCCTTCATCGCTATGGGGTCATATTAAACAAAAGTCGAATAATTTAAAGCGTTAATTTTCGATTTTTTAAAGAAAGCACTTACACCGGACAAAACATAAAAACAGCTAATAATCACCTTAATAAATTAAGAGGAAAAACGCGGGTCCGAACAAAAATAAAACCCCCGATTACTCGAGGGTTAACTATCAACTGGAGCAAGTGACGGGAATCGGACCCGCGTGTCGACCTTGGCAAGGTCGCGTTCTACCATTGAACTACACCTGCAATCACTCTTTGTGAGAGCGTGGTTTATTATAATTAGGTGTTTTACTATTGGCAAGTAGAAAACTACAAAAATATTGAATATAATTCATAAGGCTCCGAATTGGAGGAATACATTATGGCTAATTATTACGATTTAGCGGAACTCATGTTCCCGGACATCACAAAGACAGTTGATGACTTAGAAAACGAATACCCTGTCAGACAGTTACCAGAAGGCGCGCAGGTCACTAGATTTGCCCCATCACCTACAGGCTTCTTACACACAGGTTCTTTATTTACCGCGCTCGTGGGATATAAGTACGCGAAGCAGTCCGGCGGTATCTACATGTTCAGACTTGAGGATACAGACACCAAGAGAACAATCGCTGGTTCAGCAGACGATTTAATCGTCCAGCTTGCAAACTTCGGCATCGTCTCAGATGAAGGCTACTTCCCAGAAGGCGATAAAGGCGCTTATGGTCCATATCAGCAGTCAAAGAGAAGAGATATCTATAGAACCGTCATCAAACACCTCGTCCAGGAAGGCAAGGCATATGCAGATTTCTGCACACCAGAGGATTTAGAGAAGATCAGAGCATATCAGGAAGCGAACAAGATTCTCCCTGGTTACTATGGCGAATTCGCTAGAGACAGAAACCTCACCCCAGACGAGCAGATTGAGAAAATCAAAGCAGGAATGCCATACGTCGTCCGTTATAAATCAAACGGTGACCACAATAGAAAAGTCGCATTCACAGACGCTATCCGCGGAAAGATCGAAATCCAGGAGAATGACGTTGATGTTGTTATCCTCAAAGGTGACGGTCTCCCAACATATCACTTTGCACACGTAGTCGACGACCACTTCATGAGAACAACAGTCGTCTCCCGTGGCGAAGAGTGGATCCCATCAACCCCAATCCACCTCGACCTTTTCAGAGCTCTTGGTTGGAAACCAACAAAGTATGCTCACCTTCCAGTTATCATGAAACTCGATAACGGAAACAAGAGAAAACTCTCAAAGAGAAAAGACCCAGAAGCAGCAGTCTCATTCTTCATCGAAAGCGGATATCCAGCAAAAGGATTACTCGTATACTTGATGAACATCGCTAATTCCAACTTCGAAGATTGGACGATGCAGAGCAAAGACTACGACATCTCACACTTCCAGTTCACATGGAACAAGATGTCATTAGACGGCGCTCTCTTCGATATTGATAAGCTTGCTTATTTCTGCAGAGAAGTTCTCGGCAAAGAACACGCAGACACAATCCTCCCAGCTGCCACAGAGTGGGCAAAAGTCTATGATCCAAAGCTCTATGCAAAGATTGAGAAAGATCCAGCATTCTTAGCTAGAATCATCAACATCGACAAAGATAAACCAAACCCACGTAAAGACTACGCTAAATACAGCGACATCGAACCAATCACCAGATTCTTCTTCGATGAGGATTACGCTGAGATCAAGAAAGCAGGACTTCCATTCAACGAGAAGTTCGACAACGCATTTATCAAGGATTTCTTAAAGAAAGCCTCAGAAGAGATGACATACGGCGTTGATGAATCAACATGGTTCAACAGTGTCAAAGAATTGGCTGCAAAGAACGGCTTTGCGACAAATAACAAAGAGTACAAGGCAAATCCTGAGTTGTTCAAAGGAAACGTCGCAGACGCAGCGGAATTGATCCGTATCGCCCTTACATGTTCCAAGAACTCACCTAACCTCCACGAGGTCATTGATATCTTAGGAAAAGATAGAGTAGTGGACAGACTCTTAAACGCAATCGACTAATATTCAAACTGGCAGGGCAAAAGTCCTGCCTTTTATTTTGTTCTCATCCCAGGCAGAATCACCGCATGAAAAAAGCCCCGAACATAGTCGAGGCTTTACAATTCATTTGGTGACCCTGCCGGGATTCGAACCCGGGAACCCGCCTTGAGAGGGCGGTGTCTTAACCGCTTGACGACAGGGCCGCGAGCAATATTAAACCATTAAGCATTTTTGTTTTCAACAATAAATCGAAAACCTTTCATGCTTGGTTAATATTGCTCTCGCCTTCTTCCGCCCTCTCAGCAAGAGGTATGTATCCATCGTAATGGTATCTGTATTGTATTCCGACCCTTCTAATCTCTCCCTCTAAACCCGGCCAATAAAATCTGACTCCCCATCTCTTTGAATCATCGCGTACCTTCATACCTGTGTATCTAGCAACAGGCCTGAACTGGATTGGTCCGATGTGAAGGTTTTCAGTTTTTGCCCACCTTTTATCGTCAATTAGCCTGCAAATCTGCTTAAAATTGCAGCAAAAACCGAACTCTTGGCTTCCAAAATATAGATAATCCGCTGCGATATTACCCTTATAAAACCCTTTGAAAACAACCGTGTAAACAAAGTCTTTCACGAAACTCTTGTCGTGATTCAACTCTTTATTTGCCTTCTTAATCCTGTCCTTGAATCTCATTCTGAAATCCATAACGTCGTATCTAACCGCCCCTGTGTTATTGAAAGTTCCATCGCAGAAGTGGAGTAAAACAATTGTCTTCAATGTGTCCTCGCTGACACCTTTCGATCGCATAAAAGCGATGAACTCTTTGAGAGAAATTCCTCCAACCTGAGTGGCGAATCCTGTCTTCAAAGAAACGTTTTTCCTGGTCCCGTTGATACTCACATAGAAATCAGGTTTCTGACATCCTTCAACCAATCCGGCCTTAACAACATCCCCATCCTTTAGGCGTTTGAACATTCGATCAAGATTCTCCCTGAACCCTTGAGGCACCTCACAAACCTTTTTGTTATTGATGGCCTCAACGAACAAACGCTCATATTCTTTTCCGTTATTTTTTGGCATTTTCAAATAACCTCCTACTATTAAGTAGCGGAGTTTTTGAAAAATTGACCCAAAAATCTAAACAATTTGCACTTTTTCCCTTTATGAAATCGCTTTTTATGTATTTTTTAGTGAAATTATCTACTAAATAGGCATCATTTATACACAACTGACATCGGCGTCAGAAGGAGGGCAGTAGCTATGCATAAAATAATGACTATCGAAGAAGCAGTGAATTTGATTCATGATGGCGACATTATTTGCCTCAACTCTTTCGTCGGAATTGAAAACCCAGTCGCACTTCATGAAGGCATTTATGCCAAATATAAATCAACAGGCTCACCAAAGAACTTAACCCTCGTATCAAGCGCAGGCTTTGGTATCTGGGAAGAAGATAGAGCAGCAGAAGGCTACATCAGAGACGGCGCAGTCTCTAAACTCATCTGCGGACACTTCGGCGCTATGCCAAGCACCAAGAAACTCCTTATGGAAGATAGATTCGAAGCATATAACCTTCCATTAGGATGTATATCACACGCAATCCGCTCGCAGGCAGCAGGTTTACCTGGTGCTTTATCAAAAGTCGGATTAGATATCTTTGTAGACCCAAGAGTCAAAGGACCTGGCGTCAATAGCCTTTCAACAGATAAGAACCTCGTCAAACTAGTAAACTTAGATGGAGAGGAATTCCTATATTATCAATTGCCAAAACTTAACGTTGCCTTAATCAAGGGAACTGTCGCAGATAAGAAAGGCAACATCGCATTCGATGACCAGTTCATGTCAGGCGACGCATTATCGGTTTGCCAGGCAGTCAAAGCCAACCATGGCACAGTCATCGTTCAGGTTGATAGACTCGTCGCAACGCCATCTAGACCTAGAAATACCATTATTCCGGGCAGCCTCGTTGACGCAATCGTTGTCGTCGAAAGAGAAGATTACCCAGTTTCATTCCGCGCTCTGACAGGCGGATTCGAAATCCCATATTCAGAATGGAAGGGCTGGAAGAGCATGATTGATGACATCAGCACCGTTCACGTCAAGGTTAATCCAGCATTTAAAGTCATCGGCAAACGCGCTGCAAAAGAACTCAAAGAAGATGACCTAGTCAACATCGGAATCGGAATTCCAGAACAGGTCGCAGATTACGCAAGAAAGAGCGGAATCCTTGAAAAAATCACCTTAACTGTAGAATCAGGCGGTATTGGTGGACTTCCTGTATCCGGAAAAGTATTCGGTGCGATGATCGGCGCAGCATCAGTTTATGATATGGCTAACCAGTTCGACCTTTACGACAACGGAACATTAGATATCTGCTTCATGGGCGGATTCGAAGTCGATCAGTTCGGTAACGTCAACTCTCACCAGATGCCAGGTAATTTCTCCGGAATCGGAGGATTCGCGAACATCACCGCTAAGACGCCAAACGTCGTCTTCTGCTTAACCTTCAACACAAAGGGATTAAACGTAGACCGTTCAAACAATACAGTTACAATCTTGGAGAACGGAACCGTTCCTAAATTCGTTCCAAATGTCAGTGCCATCTCCTTTAATGGACAGCGCGCTATAAAGAATGGGCAAAGAGTTCTTTACGTAACCGAAAGATGTATCTTTGAACTCGGCGAAAACGGATTGAAACTCGTTGAAGTGTATCCAGGTGTCGACCCACAGAAAGATATCTTGGATTTACTCCCGTTCCCGGTTGAGTATCCTGCCAAAATCTCCAAGAGAAAGTAACGAATCATCTTAAAGCCTGATTGAAGTCGGGCTTTTTTTGTTATAGTTTGTAACGGAAGCAGTTCAATAACTGTCATATAAAGCGAGGTATAAGATATGAGAATTAAAAACTTATTACTCCCGATATCTGTTTTAGCTTTAACGGGATGCAACATTGTGGATGTTCCTGATTTGATCTTCAGCGAAACTGACACATTTAGTGTCGATTTGGTCGTCAATAGCGTAACGGGGGTGGACAACGAATACCCAGGGTCCATTTTAATTGGCTCCTCATACCTCGGTAAGGGATTCGAAGAAGTAAAAGTGCCGGATAATCTTCTTATCGGCTCTCTATTCACGATAACTTATACAGGAAGTATTTACATCCAAGAGACATACCCATCAACAATGGTTTTAACTTCGGGTAAGGTAATATCTTATTCTTTTGAGCAACCAACCGTTCACCATGTATCCAAAGAAGAATTTAGCTCCATGAACGCTTATGCCGTTTATGCCGATTTCATCGTAACCGACAAAGAAGGGCACTGTAAGTATCTATCTGATTACGATGGGGATGAATACTATGTCACAGAAAACATAAAGATGACTCGACAATACTGCGGAGATTGTCACGATGATGCCAATTGTGCGCCATGCATGGTTTACTTTTCTGGTGTTTACGCATTTGACCCAACCATATAATTTGCAGAAGGATGTATAATGACTCGCATGAAGAAAAGAATCGTAGTGGTGCCAATTCTATTGCTATCCGGGTTGTTAACCTCGTGTTTTAAAGTCGAAGAATTCGGAAACGCTCATTACCTTGATGAGTCCCAGTTTGCCGATATAACAAATCTTATGGTGGGTGACACCCTTTATCGTCGTGCCGGAACACCTGAAGATGGTTTTAACGAGAAAGACGAATACATCGCAGCGTTTAACGACAAAGACAATTACTCCACAAGAATCTACACGGTTAAGGATTATCCAGGAATCCTCTACGTTAAAAGCTCCAGCGTTATAAACATGGCTACGATAGAAAGCATCTATGCATCTGAAGATGCCGTAGATATACCCGCCTCATTTCTTTACGATTTCCCTCATCACGATACCTGGATGGACGGGGGCAAAGAAGCCAAAATTGACGGTGCCACCTATGCTATATACGGTTCCAGTTCAGCAGACTACGTTTGCGGTAGTCTGAAAACGGAATACAACGGCAAGAGCTATTATTCCGTTGAAGGATGTGATGGTTGGCTCTCGGCAACAAACCAGTACGACGCAGCATTGCAAGACTTCTACTACAACGTCAATACCGTTGAAACATTGCCAATCAAAATCTTATTTGCATAAGAAAACCCCGACTTCAATCGGGGTTCTTTTTTAGCCGTTATAACTAAAAGTTATTGATTTGATGAACACCTTATCAGTGGAACTGAATTTGAATGTCTTTACATCAACTCCGCCTAAGTCGTAGACGATGTCTTCGTACTCAGTTGCAGAGGTTGGTCCAGAGGTTGTCAGTTCTCCGGTAAAGTTCGTGGTCTCAAATCCGATTTTAGCGTTCTTGGTCTGATATCTCATCGCCTCAAACTTGACCTCTGAGACATTTATCTGATTTTTCAATGTGAGCGTGAGGAATCCGTTTGGGTTGAACTTCAAGGACTGGCCACCATAATAAACGTATTTTGACTCATCGCACGATTCGATCAAATCCAATCCGTCTGACACAAGTGCGTCAAGTATCTTATCAGTTGCGATAGTGGTTGTTGGAATGTCTCCTCCCTCTGTCGCTTTGGTGAAACTGATGGTCTGTGTTTTTGTTGTCGCTGCACTTACTGTAACTGCGATTGTTTTTGTAAAATGTGTTGTTTTTGCAGTGATTGTTGCGTTTCCTTCCGCAATTGCGGTGATAGTTCCATTGTTTACGGTTGCAACTTTCTCATCGGATGAAGACCAGGTTATTGCTTCTTTGCGAGCATTTGATGGGCTCCATGCCGCCTCAAGCTTGGACTTTTGACCAACACTCAATGAGACATCGTTTCCGATGCTTAATTCCGTTGCATCGACCAACGCTGATTCAATCAACTCACATGCGTGATTGTACATTGAGTAGGTTGTGACTTCGCCATTAACGAAACGGCCAACCATGCCTTCAGTTTTTATCTTGGCGCCCGTTGTGAACTCCTGTGCTACGAATTCATTTTCAACCGCGCATTTTGTCTCTATGACCTTATCTGAATCCACGGTATCCGCGATAGTGAATACGACAAGGAATGAATCACCGTTTGCCCTTGTCTCAATCATTTCTTTTACAAAGCATGTGACAGTATATTTATCTGCGGAATACTTTCCGGCGTCCTGCTTATCAGCAATCTCGATTAATTTGTTGACAGTAGACTCTGTGACGATTTCCTCTTCCTCCTCGTCTTCTGATGAGTCCGGCTCTTCTGAGCTTGAACTCGATTCGGACGATGCTTCAGAGCTCGACTCTTTAGATGATTCTGATGTCACTGGAACCGATTCTGATGTAACAGGGGTTGACTCTGATGTAACTGAAGTCTCTTCTGAAGACACAACTTCGGAAGTCGCTGATTCTGATGTTTTTTCAACGCTTGATGATTCTGATTTATCAGGCGTTCCGCAACCAACCATTAATAATGCCGCTAATGATAAGCCGAATATCCAATTCTTTTTCATGGGCGGTCCTCCTAAAAACAAGCATATTTTATAGAAATATCCTCCACATAAAAGCATTAAATTGACAAAGTATACTTTTTATCCACAAAAAACACATCATTTAATGAACCATTTCATTTCTAGGGTGCTATGATGATTGCATGGATTGGCGAGAGATTTTACTTATCTACCTAGTGATGTTCATCATCGGCTGCATGGGTGGATATTTACTTGAAGTCTTATACAGACGTTTTGCAGCAAAGAAATGGGTTAACCCGGGTTTCATGAGAGGACCTTGGCTTCCTCTTTATGGATTCGGTCTCCTGCTCATGTTCTCCGTTTGCTTTTTAATAGAGACAATTGCCCCAGCATCCTGGCAGTTCTATAACCCAATGGGTGATTTGTTCTGGAGAAGCGGGGTGTCTGGCGGTACCTGGTACGACCTCATTCCACTGGCATTGATGGCAATCGGAACCATTCTCCTTGAGTTGGTTGCGGGTATCATTTTCGTTAACGGCTTCAAAGTCAGACTCTGGGATTACACAAACTTCAAAGGAAACATCAAAGGCGTTATCTGTCCTCAGTTCAACCTCATATGGTGTGTTGTTGCAGTGATTTACTACTATGGAATCAACCCATTCATCTTCTCGTTCTTCGAGATGCTATCCTCATTCTTCACCGTTGGAGATAGCTCAAGTTTAATCACTGAATTCTTCGTCATCTTCGGTATCGGAATCCTTTATGGAGTTATGCTCATCGACTGGATTAACAGTGCAGGTCTCTTCCATAAAATCGTCAAGTTCACCAAGAACAATCCGGTTGCCCTCACTTATGAAAAATTAAGAGAGGAAATGAAGGAAAAGAAAGATGAGACAGTTAATAAACTGTCAGAACTTGTTCCTCAGGCGGTCAAAGCCAAGCTTGCAAAAGAAGAGGAAAAGAGCAAAAAGACCAAAGAAAAGGCGACCAATTGGTTCAAGAAACTCATCTACATCGACCCGGATAGAGACGTCTCAGCCGATGAGTACGATGAGAACGGAAGACCATCAAAAATTGAATAGAGGCGATTTGCCTCTTTCTTTTTACTCATAACTCATATATCGTAATGGGCTAACTTTGTTATACTAGTAGCAGAAATAGAGGAAATAACTATGTCCATACACATCGGTGCACCAGCGGGTTCATTCGCTAAAGTCGTCTTAATGCCAGGAGATCCAAGAAGAGCAGAATGGATCGCAAACACATTCTTCAAGAACGCCAAAAAAGTAAATGATGTCAGAGGAATGACAGCATACACAGGAGAACTTGAAGACGGTACTCCAATCTCAGTTATGCCTTCAGGCATGGGAGTCCCATCAATCAGCATCTACGCTCAGGAATTATTCGCTGAGTATGGAGTAGAGGTCATCATCCGTGTTGGCACAGCAGGATCATATTCCGCAGAGTGCCCACTCAAGTCAGTCGTCATCGCTCAGGCAGCATGCCACGACAGCAACCCATTGACCAATTACTTATTCCCAACTTGCTCATATTCAGCAATCGCAGACTTTGACTTATTAGTTAGCGCTGCAAATTCAGCAAAGAAGAACAACATCGTTTCAAAGGTCGGAAACGTCTTATCCGCAAACTGCTTCTACAACCCAGATACAGATGGCTGGAAGAAGTGGGCCAAGATGGGAGTCATCGCAGTTGAAATGGAAGCATACGCTCTCTACTGCATCGCTGCAGGACTCGGCAAGAAAGCACTCGCCGTTTGCACAATCTCAGACTCATTCGTCGCTCCTGGAATCTTGACTTCAGAAGAGAGACAGACATCGCTCGTCGACATGATCAACGTCGCATGTGACGTCGCTAGAGACTACTACGCTTCAAAATAAGAAAACGATAAATAAGAGGGCCATTGGCTCTCTTTTTTATTTACTTTCTGTCTAAAAAGCACCTTTTTGCCCCTAAATTAACCTTTTATGGTTGATTTAAAGTCCGTTTGCCTTTATTGTTTCCCTCGTGACGAAGGAGACGACTATGAAGAAATTTAATAAATTAATGGTTACTCTTGCCTCCGCTACCATGCTTCTCGCAGGCTGCGGACAGACAAAAGACACTAGAACAGTCATCGAAAAATTCGCCGATTCATTGAAGGCCGGAAACTGCACAATCGATGTTGATGGATTGTGGCAGACATATTTCTTAGGAGATGATGCATTCTTCTATGATTTCAGCAAAGCATACGAGCAGGATTTCGATAAGAAAGACGTTGGATATCTCAGAACCGAGCAAGGCTCATTCAGATTTTATTATGGAGAAAACATCTCCATCGACTATTGCGAGACAATCAACGCAAATCTCAAAATCAGCGATTTAACATATTACCCAGCCAAGTTATTCGAAGACATCGATGCTTGGGAGCAGGATGATGAAGACATGAACGTCTACACAACAACAGACAAGGACATCGTCTACTATGCTGCATTCCTTGGAGGAGAATCGTCACTTGCCGACAAGATTATCGACAACAAGATTACTCTCACATTCCCTTCACATAAGGATTGCTCAACCGCTAACATCAAGTTCAGCTTCTCCGAATATGATGTAAACCTCGACTTCTCCGACATCGGAAACACGAAAGACGCTGTTGTTGAAGCCTATTTAGCAAACCCAACCAAAATGGAGAAAATCACGGATTATCCAGCATCTATGAAAGCGGATATGGTTGATCTTTTGGGTGAAGCTCTCCCAATGTACGACGCTTCATACGCCGTTACAGTTAATGACAGCCAGAGAGTCTTAACAGACCTTGGATGTGGAAACGTCGTTTCCTCATTCGGCGATACACTCGCTAACGCTGGTTGGACTCTTGACTCGCACGAAACAGACAACGACTCAACAAAGAAGGTCGGCTTCGAGTCAAAGATTTACCACAGAGACATTTTAGATAACGGAGAACTCGTCAAGAAACAGTATGTTCAGGCTGCCTGGATCTCAGGTGATTATCTCGATGATTATTACTATGAGAAAGACTACTACACGACCTACTATCCACAGGGCCAGTTCAAGTTAAGCTATGCTTCCGAAGAAATATACAGCATCGCTAGATTCAACACGTTCAAAAACAAGAGAGCAACGGAATGCGAACTAGAACCAATCGTTGACTTCACATCAACCGAAGATATCTCATTCGTCTACACCGATTACTCATCATATGCGCCAACCCTTGGATTCTATTTCTTAGACACATTCTCATCTGAATACTCAAGTGCAGAAGTGGCATTAGAGAATCTCCAGGCATATGCAACAAAGTTAGAGAACTCTGGATTCATCTCATTCGATGATTCCAAACTTGGAACAGACAACAGCGTTCTTTATTACATCTCAAACGGTGGATACTCATATTTCATCGAAATCGACAACAAGCCAAATACGGCAAGTTTCTCGATTTCCCTCTACGCAACAGAACCAATGACAACTGACTATGGCGATGACACCGAGTGGTCCACATTCGTCAGCCAGTTCAACTCAATCCACAAAGATTACAACATGTTCCCTGAGCTCCCAACGACGCTCAAAGAAGCATCACGTGTCGGATTCTCCGATATGACTGACTTCTACAAAGCTGAGTACGTCTACAAGTACGAAGAAGTGTACTTCGGATACATGTACGCCCTCACATATGAGACCCAGGAAGAGGCTCTTGCAGCAGCAACGGCAATCTCGAAGGCATTCGTAAACTCCGGTTGGGACCTCGATCCTGATTACACATTTAAGGGTGATTACGAAAATGATTTATACTATGCTGGCGAAGACAAACTCGGCGCTCAGGCAGTATTGATGCTCGAAGGCAAGAAAGTCATGTTCCTCGTAATGGCATACAAAGAATTCTAAAAACTATGAAAAAATACGCTAAAATCGCCATATTACCTATCGCGATGATGTTAGCTTCCTTGGTCGGCTGCTCAAAATCAGTCCCAATCACTGTTACCATTATCAATAGACACAACCTTCCAGTTGAAGGCGTTGAACTTTCGTTAAACGGAAAGTCATACGTCACCAACTACAAAGGCAGTGCCGTTTTGAAAAACGCCTCCGCAATTGGTACCGTTGAATTCAAATCACTTCCTGACGGATATTCAAAAATTGAATCGTTCAAACTCGATGGCATGACGGACTACACGATTGTTCTTGAGTCAGAACTCATCAGTAAGCCTCTTGAAAGAGGAACGACAATCGGAATTGGCAATATCGCATATGATTATTCCTTTATGACGCTTGAGAAAACTGAAGATGGGAAGGTTCAGAAAGAGCTTATAACTCTCAAAGATAAACTCAGGACAAACGATTGCCTGATTCTCAACTTCTGGTACATCGACTGCTCCGCTTGCGATATGGAAGCACCATGCATAACCAAAGCTTATGCTCCACACAAGGACAACGGTGCATATATGTTGGGCGTAGATTACTACGACAAGAAAGATGGAACCGATGAACTCTTGTGCCAGGCAAAAGAGGATAAGGGTTTCAACTTCGACATCGCATACGACTACGATAACATGACAGGCGGATATGGAGTCACATCATTCCCTACAACAGCGATTATCGATAGATATGGATTCATCTGTTTCTTGATGAATGGACAGATTCTTGATTCCCAGGAATTCTCTAACCTAATAGATTCCTTCACCGGGGATGATTACGAACCGGTGTTCTACAAGAAAAACTCATTTGAGATACAACAGTAATAAATGGTCGGTGCAAACCGGCCTTTTTTGTTCGTTTTAGAAACGAATGGGAGTAATATTACGGAACATTGCAAATTTCTTAAATAAAATAAGGATAGATATTCGTTACATTGGTTGAGAGGTAGATATGGGGAAAGATTCAAAGCTGATTAAACGCCTAAAACGGAAGTCGCTCGAAGCTTTTGATATTGTCTACCATCAATACAAAAACCTCGTCTTCTATCGAGCCTACTCGGTGCTCAACAACAAGGAAGACGCAGAAGATGTGACGCAACAGACATTCATCAAGTTCATGGAGAACATAGAAGGAGTGGATGATGACTCATCGATCAAACAACTCCTGTCAAGAATGGCAGAAAACGAGGCGATCGACCTATACCGAAGGAAGACGAAACGAGCGTCAGCGACCGATGAGATGATAGACTCCATCTCCACCGAGGACCTGAATGATGCAGAACTGACGATCACCCTCAATAAAGTATTAGAGGTTGATGAAGCGAGCATTGTCGCACTGAAAGTCGTCTACGATTACACGTTCCAAGAAATCGCAGACGAAACAAAAGAAACGCTTGGAACGATACAAGGCAAATACTACAAGGCAATAAAGAAGCTTAAAGATTACTACAAGGAGAAAGAGAAATGAGAACGGAAGACAAGTACAGAAAAGATGTCGAATCCAAATTCGTCGCAGAAGACCATTTCGAGGAATTGGCGGCCAAATTAGAGCTTAAATCCGAGAAAAAATCATCAAAAACCCCTTTAATTGCCTCTTTATCATCCTTATTCGCCTTAGGTTTAACCGCTGGAATTGTTGCCGCTATCATCATCCCAATGGGTTCAACAAACCCTGATTTCGCAACTGGCAAAATCACAGATCCAGAAAAGAAAGCAAAGGCATCCGCTCTTTATTCCAACTCATACACAACTCTTGCAAACCTTGAGAACGGCAACACAAACAAAAAAGCCAAGAGAGCCAATGACTTAACAGAATACTCATATCACGTCGATTACAAACTCCATTATGCAATGGAAGCAACTGCAATCGGAATGACTTGGTCCGAGAGCGATGATGAGGCTTACTCATTCGACTTCATTCAGGATACCAACGGGACGAGATTCGAGATGAGTAGCGCTGTTACGCTTGCCGAGGATACTCCATTAACTCATTATGTCGCAAGCCATAACATCAATGCGATATATAGAGATGGACGCCTATACACGAAACAATCCGTTTCCTGGTCAACAACCTTGATTGATAACTTCAAAATTGACATCAATTATTACTACACCATCGGAAAGAACGACATTTTCAATAAGTTCCCTGAATACTTTATCTCAATGCTTGAGAACGCTAGATTCTCAAATCTCTCAGATGACGAAAACATCGCTCTCATCAACTCCATCATCAACAAAGGAGAAGCAGAAGTAGTTGAGACTAAACCTCATTCCATTAAAGTGGCAACCGACACCGATGAGGCCCTTATCACAACGAACATCGACACAGATAACGGAAGATTCAACGGAATCCGCTTCGATTACTCCAAACTCAAAACAGAGATCACGATCGAAGACAACCCGCTCGTGTCACTAGATAAATACGAGTTCTCATGTGAGTTAAACTTCAAGTATGACGACGACGTGAAAGTCAGCGATGTCGTGGAAAGCGATTATATCGGACTCTCCGACCTCCTCCATTACAGCGCATTTGATAAAGAAACCGATGATGGTTACAGTGAATCCCGTTCATACCACGGTGGACATAACAAGACTTCTTATTAATAAGGAACTGCCAAATTTGGCAGTTTTTTATTTTTTCAAAACTTTTCTCAATAATTTCGAATATCTCCTTCGTTACATTTGGTGTAAGGAGCTTAGAAACAAAATGAAAGCAAACAAATTACTCGTATTATTACCTGCGTTCCTCTTAATGGGATGCTCGTTAGGCGGAGAAGCCTCAAAAGAATTCGACAAGGGAGTCATCACATCCGCAAAGGACAAAGAAAACTTCTCAAATATCTACACTCAGTCAGATGCAAACCTAGCAGCGGCAGAATCAACTACCTCTTCAACTCAAAAAGCCAAAGCCAGATTTGAAGATTCTGACATTCCATCTGTGGACAGTGAGACTCCTGAGTCTTCAGTCACAGAAGTCGAGCCTGCTGAGACATTGGAGATCAACTCTTTCCATGCCGACTACAAGCTCGACTTCGAGTTCGCCGTATCACTCAACGATCAAGAAATAACGCATCAGATCGATAAGCAGAACTACACAGTCGACTTCGAAAAGACAGAATCAGGATTCCTCCTCGACGCATCACTCTCACATGAGTATCAGGACAATCTCCTCCACGCAGGATCTGAAAGCATCGGCTTGAATTATCAGGATGGCACACTCTTTGCAAAGCAAACAGCCACAAACAACTGGCTCGGAAGCATTCAGGCAAACCTCGCATACAACATCGACCTTGAAAGAGCGTATTCAGAATTCAGCGATTACTTCGTATCGATGGCATCAAACGTCAAGCTTCGCCATGATTCAGAACTCAGCGTCAAAGACGTTATCGACCAGTTGCTTGACGAAGGAAAGGTTGCAGTAACATCCACAAAAGGAAACATTGTTACCGCAGACATCACTTTAGATGAAGGCGTTGCTACAGTTGCCATGAACGTAGTGGACAAGGTGTTCACGTCAGTCAAATTCAACAAGTCAGAGATGCTTGATGACTCAGTTCTTTCAAAGTTGACATCATTACTCAATTACAAAGTAACTAAATCTGTCTTCTCAGTTGAGATGAACTTCAGCTATAACAAGACAAAAGTCACAAAACTCACAGAAGAAGAAATTGGCCAGTACATCAACTGCGGCCTCGACTTCAGCCATTATTCCGACTACGGAAGCGAAAAAGGTGATAAGGGTGACACCGATCGTTCCTATCACGGCGGACACATTGAAATCAATTTCTAAAAAATAGAGCAAAACGAGCGCAAAAAACTCGTTTTTTCTATTAACAAACAACCGAAGTGAAACTAAAATTAATTTAACAATTAGGAGGTTCATTATGAACTTAATCAAAAAGTGCATTGCTGAGGTAATCGGCACTGCAGTATTATGCTTTGCTGCATGCGGCGTTGCTGTTGTAGCAGGCGGATCAGACTCATGGTGGATTGCAACCTCTGTCGCTTTCGGACTTGTCATCGTTGCGATGGCATATAGCATCGGAAACGTCTCTGGATGTCACATCAACCCAGCAGTCTCCATCGCTATGTTCATCAGCGGAAAGATGACACTCAAGGAATTCCTCGCATACGTCGGATCACAGGTTGTCGGCGCATTCGTCGGTTCTGCACTCTTAGGCTTATGCTTAATCAACAAAGGCGGATTCGCTTCACTCGGCGGAAACGCAATCCAGACAGCCCTTATGGTTCCTGAGACCAACTCACTCGGCATCGTAACAGGCTACACACTCAACGCATGGTCATACATCGGCGCATTCGTCGTTGAAGTCGTTCTCACATTCATCTTCGTCATGGCAATCCTCGGCGTCACAGACTCCAAGTTCCATGAAGGCAAGCAGGCTGGCCTCGTCATCGGTGGTGCATTAACACTCGTCCACCTCATCGGCTTAGGCTTCACAGGCACATCAGTCAACCCAGCAAGATCACTTGCTCCAGCTGTTCTCCAGGCAATCGCAGGAGATGCAACATCCTTATCACAGGTCTGGATCTGGATCCTCGCTCCTCTCGCTGGTGGCGCTCTTGCAGCTATCGTCTACAAGCTCATCACAAAAGCAAAAGCAGAGCAGGCTGCTTAATAACCCCAAACAGATATAACGGTCTCACTTGAGGCCGTTTTTCTTTTGCCATATATTTATATGTAATTCGGAGGTTACCGTATGGACGTCAAATTCTTAGGAGTGGGCTCAGCCTTTTCATACAAGGATGATTGCAATTCATGCTATTGGAAGGATGGCTCAACCATCTATTTCATCGATATGGGGGAGAAAATCGCTTCAAAAGTCATTGATTTAGGCCTTTTGGATGGCGTTACCTCCGTTAATATCTTTATTACACATATGCACGCGGACCACATTGGCTCACTAGAACCATTATTAACCTATATCCGCATATTTACCAAAATCACCAATGTCACAATCATCTATCCGAATAGAGAGCCTCTGGAAGCGTTTATTAAGATGCTTAACTACAAAGGTGAAGTTAATTGGATTGAAGAGGAGGCTTTCAACCTTAACGGACTTCATATCGAGGCTATCCCTCAATACCACATTCAGAATTCTTACGGCTATGTCGTTAAAGACAAAGAAGACGGATTCTTCTATTCTGGAGACACATCTGTCCTCTCACTCGACGCTTTAGACCTCCTCAAAGGCAAAATAATCAATCGAATCTATCATGAGGTAGCATCCAAATCGTCTCCAATGCATATTGGTATTGATGATCTCGCTAGACTTGTCCCAGACAGCCTCCGTTCCAAGTTCATCCTGATGCACTTCGAATCAGAGACACTTAAGGAAAAATGTGCGTCACTCGGCTTCAAAGTTGCCTCTGAAATCTAACTCGCAAAAATATTTACTGTTTTCGATAAAAAAATATTGACCTCTTTATATCAATAATTAGAATTGAGGACAGTTTTTTAAATAGGACTATCCTGAAAGGAGGTTCAGTTATGTCCAAGTTCATATTCGTTACAGGCGGTGTCGTTAGCTCATTAGGCAAAGGCATCTTCGCCTCTTCTTTAGGCATGCTTTTGAAGTCTAGAGGCCTTAAGGTCTTCATGATTAAGTGTGACCCTTATCTCAACGTCGACCCAGGAACCATGTCGCCTTACCAGCACGGTGAGGTCTACGTCACCGACGATGGAGGAGAAACCGATTTGGACTTCGGCCATTACGAAAGATGGGTTGACATCAACCTTAGAAAAGAGTCATCAATCACATCAGGCAAGGTCTATAAGGCCGTCATCGATAAAGAGAGAAGGGGAGATTATCTCGGCGCTTGCATTCAGGTCATCCCTCACGTCACCAATGAAATCCGCGCAAGATTCATGGAAGCGGCCAAAGTCTCTAACGCCGATGTCGTCATCGTTGAAATCGGTGGCACCGTAGGTGATATCGAATCACTCCCGTATTTAGAATCCATGAGACAGACTCGTGCCGAACTCGGCTACGAGAACGTCATGTTCATGCATAACACGCTCGTCCCATACCTCCATGCAGCGGGCGAAATCAAAACAAAACCAACTCAGCACTCAGTAAAAGAGCTCCTTTCATTGGGAATTCAGCCTGACGCTGTCATCTTGAGATCGGAAGTTCCTGTCCCACAGGGCGCTAAAGACAAAATCTCCCTGTTCTGCAACATTCCATCACGTGGTGTTTTTGATGCAGTCAACATGGACATCCTATATAGACTTCCACAATGTCTTCATGATCAGGGTGTAGATGATTTCGTCTGCAATCATCTTAGATTAGACGTACCTCCAGCAAACATTGATGACTGGAACGCTTACGTTAAGAAGATTGAGAATTCAAAGGAAACCGTCAAAATCGCGCTTGTTGGCAAATATGTTGAATTACACGACGCATACCTTTCCGTCTCATCTGCATTAAAGCACGCCAGCTGGCACAACAATCACAACGTTGAAATCGGATGGATTAAGTCCATGGATGTCACAAAGGATAACGTCGAAGAGTTGCTCAAGGATTACGATGGAATTCTTGTTCCAGGCGGATTCGGAGAACGTGGAACAGACGGAAAGAAACTTGCAATCAAATACGCTAGAGAGAATAAGGTACCATTCCTTGGCATCTGCTTAGGTATGCAGCTCGCATTAATAGAATTTGCAGAGAACGTCTTAGGTTATAAAGGCGCTAACACAACGGAATTTGATCCGCATACAAAGTATCCTGTCATTGACTTACTCAAAGACCAGTACACCGGAATCGATATGGGCGGAACACTCCGTCTTGGTCTCTACGACTGCCATATCGAAGATGAAAACACACTCGCTTACAAGTGCTATGGCACACACGATATCCAGGAGCGCCACCGTCACAGATATGAGTTTAACAACGATTTCAAGAAGGCATTTGAAGATGCTGGTGTCGTATTCGCAGGAATTAACCCACAGAGAAACCTCTGCGAAATGATTGAAATACCTGATCATCCATTCTTCCTTGCAGGTCAGTTCCACCCAGAATTCACATCTAGACCTCTTAAGCCAAACCCAATGTTCGCAGGCTTTATCAAGGCAAGTATCGAAAACAAGAAAAGATAAAGTGCTATACTAGTGGCATGAAAGCATTACTCCTATATTCGAAAGCTAGCGGAAGAAGAGATTTCTCCCGTTATCTTTCTTATGCTCATAAAGAACTTGATCCGGTGTTTGAAGTGCTCGATACGGTATGCCCAGACACAAGAGAAGAGGCCTATGAGGTGGAGAAGAACGCTTACAAGAATTATGACGTCCTCATCATCGCTGGAGGGGATGGCACTTTCAACAATGCCATAAACGCCGTGATGGAAAACGAGGCTAGGCCAGTCATTGGCTATATCAACAACGGAACGCTCGGCGATGCTGGTCGTTTATTCGGTATAACGAAGAGCATCAAGAAGAGCATCAAGACAATCAAGAGGATGAACGTCAAACCTTGCGATATCGGAAAGATAACGGTTGAGGGCACATCCAAATATTTCAGTTATATGGCGGCAGTGGGAGCCTACTCAGATATCTCCTACAAAACTAAAAGATGGAAAAAAGGTCTTGGCAAATTCTCATATTACTGGGCTGCGTTTAAGGCTTTATTCAAAAAAGTTGCAATAAAATACGAAATTTTTGAAGAAAAAGGAACTGCCGGTTTCATCATGGTTTTGAACGGTCCATATGTTGGTGGATTTAAGGTTAATAAACTGGGAAAAAGAGATGACGGTTTGTTAGATTTGTTTGTTTCGCGCGGAAAAATGTTTAACGGTTTATGTTCGTATGCTACCAAGAAAAATGTATATATGAAAACAAGCGAACATTTAGAAATCCTCGTAAAAGGTGATAATCTAACGTGGTGTATAGATGGAGAGGAATTCCTTTCCGGAAACGCAATTATTGATACAGAAAAACACGCAATTCGAGCACTTTTTAAATAGAAACTTTGCAAAAATGTGATAAATTGCGCTTTTCTTTTTTGTGTGCGTGTGTATTATATAAAGGCAAAAGAGGTAATACTATGAAGAAAAAATCTATTGTAAATGCCATAGTAGCACTAGTTCTTGTCGGATTAGCAGCATTAGTTCTCTTCCTCACTCCACTCCAGATTGCAGGAAAGAACATCTCGCTCATCAAGTCAGAACCTAGAGCGCTACTCTCAATCATTAAGGCTGTTCCAGCAACCTTTATGAACTTATTCGCGGCTTTAGGATTCACAGGTTCCGCAGGCACAGTCACATTCGGAAAGATCGGTGCTTGGGTCGCATTCGGAGGATTAATCTTCCTCGTCATCGTCTGGTTAATCCAGTTCATCGGATTCATCGCAAAGAGACGTGGATCAGGCACAGTCTGCACAATCCTCTATCTCATTACATCTGCAGCAGCATACACAATCCTTTTGTCAGCAATCACTGCAGGCGCAATCGCTCCATCAGCAACACTCTCGTCTATCATTAAGGGTGCTCTCCCATTATCTGGAACGTTCGTTGAGAAACTCAAAGTTGTTGTCCAGATGCTTTACACAGCTCTCCCATTCATCCTCGCTGCTGTTGCTTTAATCATCGCAGTCGTTTATGAATTCCAGTCACTCGCTGACGCTGTTAAAAACGGCAAGAAGAGAGTCAAGAAGGCAAAAGAAGCTAAAGCAGCTAAGAACGCTAAGCTTGGCGAAGTCAAGTCTGACGAACCAGTTGCAGAAGAAGCAAAAGAAGAAGACAAGGCAGCAGACGAAGCAGCTCTCAAGGCAGCTCAGTATGATGAACTTGCTAAAGCAGGACAGGCAGAAGTCCCAGGAAAGAACGGACCTCAGATCGTCCAGAATTTCTACTGCGCAGGACCAGCTCCAGCAGCTCAGCCAGCTCCAGTTCAGTATGCTCCATACCCATACCCATATCCACCATTCCCTCCATACTATCCATATCCACAGCCAGAGGAGAAGAAGGAAGAACCAGCTCCAGCACCTGCTCCAGCACCAGAGCCTGTTGTTGAAGAAGACAACAGACCATTAACAGCAAAAGAACTCCGCGAAATCATCGCAGAAGCTCTTGATGACCATGATCACCCAGAGAACGATCGTCCATTAACAGACGACGAAGCTCGTGACCTCGTCCGCAAGGAACTCGATGCATACTATGCAGGAGCAACTCCAGCTGTTGAAGAAGAACCAGTTGAAGAAGAACCAGTCGTCGAAGACGACACATTAACAGGCGATGATCTCCGCGCTATCATCCGCGAAGAAATCCAGGCATTAGTCCCAGCTCCAGCACCAGAGCCAGAGCCAGCACCAGAGCCAGAGCCAGAGCCTGTCGTTGAAGAACCAGCACCTGCTCCAGCTATCTCTCTCGATGACATCCGTTCAGTCATCAATGACGCATTCGCTGCTCAGTCAGCTAAGGATGCTGAAAAGGAAGAAGCTCAGAAGGCAGTCGAAGAAAGACAGAACGAAGCAATCAAAGCTATCGCAGATTCAGTCTTAACAGCAGAAGAAATCAGAGTCATCGTCTCTGAGGAAATCGAAAAGAAAGCTGCTGAAGAAGAGCCAGCACCAGAGCCAGCTCCAGCACTCTCAAGCGAAGACATCCGCGCAATCATCCGTGAGGAAATCGCTTTATTAACACCAGCTCCAGCACCTGCACCAGAGCCAGCACCAGAGCCAGAGCCTGAGCCAGTTGTTGAAGAGCCAGCACCAGAGCCAGAGCCTGTCGTTGAAGAACCGGCTCCAGCAGTCGTCTATGAAAGAAAGACATTCGCAGACCGCTTTGCAGAATGCGATCAGTCACTCTTAGACAACTACAACGAGATCAAGGCATACCTCTTATCCTATGGATTAAAGAGCAGACTCTCAAATTCAGGTGACACATTCAGATTAAGCTGCACAACATACTGCAAAGTCACAGTCGCAGGTAAGGGACTTAAGTTATACTTAGCTCTCAACCCAAATGACTTCGCAGATTCACCAATCCCAGTCATCGATGCAAGCGCAAAGAATATCTACAAAGACATTCCATGCTGCTTCAAGGTCAAGAGCGGACTCTCGATGAAGAGAGCAAAACAGCTCATCGACATGGCATGCACCGCTAAGCAGGGAGACAATGAGCCTCTCGTTCAGGGTGACATCGTTGAAGCAAACTACGCTGAAGAGCTTAAGAACTATAAGCCTCAGGGTGGCGACGACGAAGACGCTGACGAGGAATAATCCTTAACTAATTGCACCCTTCCTTCTAGGAGGGGTGCTTTTATTATGCTGAAATCTTTGCTAATATATTGCAGTCGGTTATCCGACAAGGAGAATACGTAGTTGAACCCTGACAGTTGGCCCATATATATTGGGATAATCATAATTCTTGTAATTGTATCTAGTTTCTTTGCAGCCTCTGAGACTGCTTTTTCTTGCTTAAACAAGTATCGTTTCGAAACTAAAGCGGATGACGGAAGCAAGACCGCAAAAATAGTTTTGTGGGTCAGAAAACACTATGAGCAGTCACTCGTATCAATCCTTATCGGCACAAACGTTGCGGCGGTTCTTTTATCAACAATCTCAACTGCATTATTCACGTTCTGGTTAGGCCTTGGAGAGAACCTTGATTGGTTAACCTCCCTCATCGCATCAATCGTGATGACCATCATCGTTTATATTTTCTCGGAAACAATTCCAAAGCAGGTTTCCAAGAGAATTCCTAACAGAATGGCCTCCATTCTTTGCTACCCTCTTTCATTCTTCATCATTCTTTTCTATCCGATTTCCATCATCTTTAGAGGTTTAATCGCCCTCGCTAAGAAGATCACCGGTTCAAAAGGAGAAGAGGAATTCACGGAATCCGATTTCAACTCCGTTCTTGACCTTAACGAAAAAGAAGGTCTTCTCGAAGAGAATGAGTCCGATTTAATCCAGGCTTCATTCGACTTTACCGATACATCGGTCAAAGAAGTTCTCACAAGACCAAATAAGATGTTTGAAATAGACATCCAGGGCCTCACAAACTCAAAACTCGCTGAGATAATCTGCTCAACCAAGTACTCCCGTATCCCGGTCTATTTCGGTGAGAAAAACAGAATCATCGGCACGATCATCGTAAAGAACTTCCTTGCGGCCTATCTCAAGAACCCAAATATCAAACTCAAAGACTATATCCAGAAGCCATACATCGTCTCACCTTCCATTAAGATGGATGATTTAGTCGACGGCTTTAAGGACCATCACACCCAGATCGCCTATGTCATGAAAGACAAGGAGCTTATCGGCATGGTCACCATGGAAGACGTTCTTGAGGAACTCGTCGGTCCAATCAATGAGAGGAACACTCTCGGAGAGGAGGGCAAATAATGATTATCGTGTATTCAGTAATCATCGCTGTCTGTATCGTCTTCTCCGCCATGTTCTCAGCGATGGATATGGCTTACTCAAGCGTCAACATCCTCAAACTCAAGAGACACGCTAAAACAAGCAAAGGCGCTAAGCGCGCACTCAGGTGCGTAGAGGACTATGAGACGACGATTGCCTCAATCTTATTTGGTAATGACTTTGTCAACATCCTCGCCTCATCTATCGTCACATTCCTTGCGGTTTCCGTCTTAAATAAGACAGGAAGCACCTCAATTGACGCTGATACTGCAGAGGTAATTGGTGCAGGTATTCTCTTAGTGGTCGTTTTAATCTTCGGAGAAATCTTCCCTAAAGAGATTGCCAAATCCCATTCATACGCATTCGCGAAGTTCTTCTCGCCATTTGTTATGGTGATTAGAAAACTCTTCTTACCATTCGTTTGGCCAACCAACAAGTTCGCTCAACTCATCACATCTCCGCTCATCGAAAAGGCTGATGATGGCGAAGAATCCGTTGCATCTGATGATGAACTTCAGGCCATGGTCGACGAGATTGAACGCGAAGGCATCATTGACCACGATCAGAGTGAGCTCCTCTCCAAGTCAATCGACTTCAAAGAGACATCATGTTATGAAATCATGACTCCTCGCGTTAAGGTCTTTGCCTACGATATCGAAACATCATTCCAGGAATTCCTGAAGCAAGAAGATGTCTTTAAACACTCGAGAATCCCTGTCTATAAGGAGAATCTTGACCACATCATCGGCTTCATCCCGGTTAAGACTCTTTTAAGAAAACTCGTCAAAGAGAGAACGGTTGATGTGAAATCAATCCTCCTCCCATTGATCTCGGTTCCAAGAACCATGACCATCTCCTTCGTCATGGCAATGATGAAAGACTCCCATAACCACATCGCTGTAGTTAGAGATGAATTCGGAGGTACCGAAGGTATCATCACTCTCGAAGATATTCTCGAAGAGCTTGTCGGAGAGATGTGGGATGAGTCAGAAATCGTCGATGACGCAGTCAAGAAGACTAACAAGAGAAACATCTATATCGTCAAAGGCATGATGAACATCACCGATTTCTTCAACAGATTCCACATGGATGATGAAGAACTTAATGAGGATTATTCCACATTATCCGGTTGGATTAACGATAGACTCGAGAAATTCGCTAGAGTCGGCGACAAGATTAAGTACGGCACAATAGAGTTGATTGTCACGAAAGCAACCGAGTTCACCGTAGAGGAGTGCTCAGTCCACTATTACGCAAGAAGACGCAAAGACAACGATTAATAGACGCAAAAGAAAAGAGCCTAACGGCCCAGTTCTTAGCGTCTTTTCTTTAACGCCTCAATATAGTCTTTATAAACGATTTCGGTAACTTCATCGAGCGATAAGTCATCCGTCGCAATCACATAGTCCGTAGGGGCTATTTTTTCTGGTGCGAATTCGATTTTGTCACCATTCAATCTGAGAGCGATGTTCTCATCGGTATCGCCTCTCATCTTCATACGCGCTCCACGCGTCTCTTCTTTTGCTGTGAGGTAGAAGGTTACGACTCCTGGATTGTTGAGTGCCAAGAATGACTTGAGTCCATTTGGATCGACGATGACCGCCTTATCATCCGCAACCTGTGACTTAGAACAGCCATAGTAGTTGCCGTTATATAAGGTCGTCTCAACGAAATTGTCCTTCTCTTTTAACTCCAAGAACTGCTCTTTGGTTAAGAAAAAGTAGTCAACTCCATCAGTCTCGCTAGGACGGATTGTTCTAGTGGTAGTGGTGATGGCCTTAACGATTCCGTGCTTCACTCTCAAGAGTTTAGCAACTTCAGTTTTTCCGCTAGCGGAGGCTCCAACGAGGATAATCATGCCAACATTATATAAATATTTCGCAAAAATAATAACTTTTTGGGAAAAAAATCGAATTTCACCGCTACTTATTAGTGTAGGGAGAAATTTTTATGAGATTTTCAATGGTATCTTTAATTGGTTCGATGTTCCTCGGATGCTTTGCGACCACCGCGACAGATACGGTTACCCAAACGGCATTCTTAGACGATCAGGAGATAGGCTGCATTCCAAATAATGACCAGGATTTTAATCTGGACATCAAACTTAAAGCCGTCAGAAAAGGAACGCACGAATTCTACATCGTTTTCAATAACAGCCTCGTTGAATCAACACCCGAATTCCACAACGACGGCAAGTTTCCAACCTCTTTTGTCTACAGGGACACCATGTGGATGAAAGTGACCATATTCGCCAAAGGAACAAAGACTCTATCGATTACGGTTGATAGGAAAATGATCAATGCGACCGGAAACAAGTTCTGGCTATATAACAGAGAGACGAATGCCGATGGCACAAAGAGCGCTACATTCGTTTCCTATTTCAGACTCGATGTTCAAAGCCCAAGGACATGGGACTTAACAACCGAAGGAGATTTAAAAAGAGATAAAGACGCCTTCACGGGTGCAAGCGTGAGCGATCATACCGTCTATCAGAACGCGTACACAATAAAGCATGAAGGGTTTGTAAAAGAGTTTAAGAATCCTGATAAGAATCGCCTGCCTTTTAATCAACTTCAGATAGGCGTTCTTGACTATAAGAAAGAACTTGTGATGCCGTTATACCGAAACGCTTATATCAAAATCACGAATTATCTCAGCGATTTTGATATTTTTCCTTTGGAAACGGATGGATATACGTCATGGAGACAGATTCCGGTTGAGATAGTGGAGTCCGATGACAACGAGATGTACACCTTCCAACTCCGGGACACATACGCGGTCACAATGGATGGAAGAACGATGAAACGCATGGAGGACAAAAACGATACCGATTTGTACACCAACGATCTGTACTTCCCTCCGGTTGAGGCGGGTGAGGCCAAGGTTTTCAAGTGCATATTAGAAGTAATAGACACCGGTCCAAACCAACTTGACAAATGGGTGTATCAGTTTGAAGTAACCAAGACCAAGAACTTCATCGGATCCTGCATATCGTCCACATATTGTGTAGGGAGAGAATGATGGCAAATATGTTATTAGCGACGATGCTCTTCATCTTGAGCGTCACGATGTTCTCTTTCTCCGTGAGTTATGGCGCTCTAGACAGAACGTTCCAGGGTCTTGATGAGAATGTATTCCGCCAGGCGGTCAATGTTATGGATGCCTCTAAGCCGTTCTTTGACGAACATGTTGTGGAATCAACCGTAAAGACATACCTGAAGACAAATCTAGATATGTACAAGCCAATGCTCAAATATAGCTTCATGACGGAACCGTTGGATGGGTTTTACGAAGAAGGCGTATGGAGAACCACATGGATTGATATCACGTTCTATGGAGACTTCTTGTCCACATACCACTATGAGAGCGTTTCTTCCTTTTACATAAAAGAGGGGGAGGCCATATATGGATAAGGACACATCCAAATACATAGAGGAATCATTCTTAAAACCATTCCTCTCTATTCCCGAGGTAACCGACATCTCATATAACGGTACCGCTCTTTTCTATATGACAAGCGAGAGGGGAAGGCTCAAAGGAGATTTGGCAATAAGCAGTGATACAGTTGGTGATTTCCTTCGTCAGGTTGCCAACCTATCAGAGAAACAGTTCTCGTATTCATCTCCGATATTAGATGTCAGCTTTGGGCGTTATAGGCTAAATGCCACCTACAAATCAATCGCAAGGAGTTCCAACGAAAAGGTGTTCACGTTCGACCTAAGAATAGAGTCATTTGAATCGAAAATAGATAAAGATGAAGGCTTTTTCCTAGGAAATAGCAGGGATTTGGTCCTAGAAATGCTTAGAAACCGAGGTTCCATCATCGTTGGAGGAGAGACATCAACCGGCAAAACCGAGCTTGAGAAATGGCTTTTAACCAAGATGCCCGATAACACCAGAGTCATCGTAATCGACAACATTGAGGAGCTGGACATAATGTCCATACCTCATCTTGATTTAACGGTTTGGATATCAAACGACAAGAACGAAACCTCGTCATTTCCTAAGCTCATAAGGAACGCTTTAAGAAATAATCCTGACTACATAGTGGTCGCGGAGGGCAGAGGTGGCGAGATGTATGACGCTTTGGTGTCCGCGACATCAGGACACAGTCTCATCTCATCCATACACGCCTTGAACCTTGAGTCCATGCCAAACCGTATAGTCAAACTTTGTATGCAAGGAGACAAGCGTTCCTCGCCGGATGAACTTAGAGACGATGTGTCTAAGCACATAAAGAACTACATATTTTTAAAAAGAGAACAGAGCCAAGACGGCCGCATCCACCGATTTGTAGATGAAATCGGTACGTTGAATGACGACGGAACCATGGAAGTTCTCTTTAGGAGGGATAAATGATTTACGCGATTTTCAGTGTTATCGCCCTGATATATGGGGTGATGGGATACCTATTGTTGAACAACATCATTCTCGGGATATTGATTTTTGCGGTATTCGAAGTGGTTCTTCTATTCCTTGTTAGGCCTATGGTTGGAGACTACGTAGTTAAAACGAGAAGGAGGCATGAGTGTTATCAGTTCGTCTACTCTTTCATGGTCTCGCTATCCAGTCTTAACTCGGTTGATGGCGCTTATTACAGCGCTATCGAAGGAGTGACAGGAGAAGAAAAGGACATAACGGATTCGATAGACCAATATCAGGCAAGAGAAAAGATCCAGTATCTAGCCAACTACTTCCATCAGGATTACTACAAGATGTTCTTGTCCATATTTCATATCTATGAAGAACAAGGAGGCGATGTCCTAGATCTTGCCGGCCCTTTGTTAGTCGAGGTCGCGGAGGTGGAGAAAGTAGAGAATCAGAAGGACAAAGTGAAGATGAATAACTTGGTTCAGTTCCTGACCTTGTGGGCCTTAAGCGCGATTATCCTCCTGTCCATCAGATTTGGTTTATCGATGTTCTATGAGGAATTATCAAACTCGATCATCTACATCCTTTTAACCGTGTCCTATTTTGTCCTTGTGATAGGCTCATCTCTTTTCTTCACAATGAACATAACGGGAGAAAAACTCAAATTCGAATGGAGGAAACGCAATGCGAATAAAACTAAATAAGACTCAGCTGATCATATTGATAATAGGGGATGTTATAGGCATAGCCTTCGTTGTGTTGAGTTTCTTGCTGCAGAACTCTTTGCTTATGCCTATATCTTTATTCCTAATTTTAGCCGTTGCGAATTATTTGTTCATAACGAGTCCAAAGAAAAAGATTCAGGACGAAAAAGATGCGTTATCACAGGAATTCATCAGGATTTTCTCGTATTTTGCAATCTATATCAAAAACGGGCTTCCTGTTTATAACGCAATAGAAGAAGTAATACAGTTCGCCACTCCTTCCATGGCGGATAAACTAACGAATCTCTTGAAAAGCGTTGATAACGACAAAACCGTCAGGCCTTTTATGGAGTTTGGTGAGGAACTCGGCACATTGGAATGCAAACAAGTCCTCATCTCAATCTACAGGATGTCGATAGAAGGAGGGGATGTCTCCTATATCAATCAGTTCAATTTCCTTTTCACATCCCTTTTGCAAAATGAGAGAAAGCAAGAGGTTAAACGACTTGATAAGAAACTAGCCACAGGCTCTTACTTCCCTCTCGTCGGAAGCGCTCTGACGATGATTATGATAACGGTCGGAATAATCAATATCATGGGAGGCATAGTCAATGGGCTCTAAACTCGGATTCATCCTAACCTTATTCTTCATAATCGAGGTCATCGCCTATTCTGGTGACCTATATTCGATACAGGCCATCCACAGCGCCTTAGACTCTACCGCTTTGACGGTTGCAAAGAAGGTGTCTTTGGAGGGAACCATATCGAAAGAAACGCTATCTCTTATAGAGAAGAACAAAGCCACCGTCAAAATAGAGACCACAACCGCATCAAGGCCTGGTGATGTTTTCATATTCACCTTATCGAGGGAATACGACCCTCTTGTAATGTCGCAATCTGCCATGACAGTGTCGGTTACCCGATCGACGGTCATCGGTTATTTAGATTAGAAAGGAGGTAACCATGTCAGAACTAAAAGGAACGTTGCTCACGATGGTTTTAGTCATCGCCGTATTCGGCATCATCGCAGCAGTTTTAATCCCGGCTTTCCAGCAGTCCGCACAGGACGTTGCAAGCCAGATCACAATCTCATCAGCATTAGGATAATCGCAAGATACAACTTGAAACTCATTTAACAAAGGTCTTTAATTGCACTATAATTACCTCGAGGTACAAAACTATGAGTAGACAAGTTGAAGAAATTAGAAAGTTCTTAGCCGACAAAGTCGGTGCAGACACAATCGCAGATGACAAGGCTCTTAAGGATTTAGGTTTGGACAGCCTTGACGTCGTCGAGATGTGCTTAGATCTTGAAGATAAGTATGGAATCCAGTTCGCCACAGAAGAACTCGCTGAGTTCAAGACTGTCGGTGACTTACTCGGTAAGATCGATTCCAAAGTTGCTTCCAAATAACGCTAATTAGCAACAAGAGCGGTCCATTCGGGCCGCTTTTATTAATAACATTCAAAAAGTGTTGTATTTATTGTTGCAAATTTTTAAGGAGTTGCTTAATATATTTGAGCGCTTTTATAGAAGCGTAAGTCTAGTGCTAACTTAGCTCAATGGCAGAGCAATCGGCTGTTAACCGATCGGTTGGAGGTTCGAGCCCTCTAGTTAGCGCCAGCTGGCCTGTTCGTCAAGCGGTTAAGACACCACCCTTTCACGGTGGGTTCATGGGTTCGAGTCCCGTACAGGTCACCAACTGACTATAAACCGGATCTAAAAGGTCCGGTTTTTCTTTAACCCATGAACCAACCGAAAGGGTTGTGTCTGTTTGAAATTTAACAGCGGATTTAAGAAGTAAAAAGCCTGAAACATAAACCATCGGGAAACCGGTGGTTTTCTTTATCTGTCATTGAATAGGTACAATAGATGGGGTATAAGAGATCTATGGACTTCCCAATCGACCTAACAAATGTAGTAATTAACACCGAAAGACTCACTTTAAGGGCTTTTAAGCCTTCGGACTTAGAGGATTTCTTTGAATATGCAAAAGTGCCTGGAGTAGGAGAAATGGCGGGATGGTCACATCACAAAGACATCAACGAATCACAAATGATTCTTGATATGTTCATGAATGGGAAGAAAACATTCGCAATCGTCTATGACGGTAAAGTTATTGGCTCACTCGGCATTGAGGAAACAAACCCAAATCATTTTCCAGAACTAAACGAATATAAATGCAAAGAACTAGGATATGTCCTCGCTAAGCCATTTTGGGGTAGAGGATTTATGCCTGAACTAGCAAAGGCCGCAATTGAATATCTCTTCAAAGAACAAGAAGTCGATTGCATTACTTGCTGCAGTTTCATCTCCAATCCACAATCTGAAAGGGTGCAACATAAGGTCGGTTTCCAGGACTGCAAGTCATTCACGTTCGAAACTCGTATGGGCACTGAAGAGCCGTCCATAGGCCGAGTCATCTGGAATAATAGAGTCCCTTTAAGCGAAAGAGTGTATACCTTCCTTAGAATGATCCCTGATGGCAAAGTCGCCACATATGGTCAGATTGCTGAATACCTAGGAGACAAACGCCTCGCAAGAGTGGTCGGCAACATCCTCCATGTGAATCCGGATCCAGACAAGAACCCTTGTTTCAAGGTCGTAAACGCCAAAGGAGAACTTGCAAAACACTTTGGTGCGCCAGGCGGAATTGATGAGCAAAAAAGGCGACTCGAAAACGATGGAGTAGTGGTCAAAGACTACAAAGTCGACCTGTCAAAGTACCAATATCGCTACCTCTAAACCCAGATAAGCCTTTAGTAAAATAAGGGCTTTTTCTTATTCTACTAATCGTTTTTTCAGGAGGAGAGACGCAAAAACTATGCAAAAAATGCCGTGAAAGTTACCACTTATGGCAAAAATGACGATACTTGCGCATTGCCCACTCTCTTTTATTTTCAATTATGTTTATAATTAAGTATCAAAATTTAAGGAGGCTGTTATGGCTGAAAAAAGAAAGAGCTTTTTTGAGACCCCTTTAATGAAGTCAAAAATAAAAAGCGCAACCGTATCGCTTTTCCCTGAGGCTGCTTTAGGCTATTTACTTGGACCTATTTGCGCACTCCTCGGAAACGGCGTTATCAACATTTGGCTCATTCAGTATTGGGACAAGGTTCTTGGATTGGGAACTTGGGCACCATTGTTTGAGACTCTCCTTCCTATCATCTCCGCAATCGTTATCGTCATCGGTAACTTATTCGTCGGACGTTTGATGGAAAGAAAACCTACACTTGCAGGTAAAGCAAGACCATTGATCTTATTAGGAATGCCTGTCATCGCAATCGCAATGGTTGTCTTGTTCATCGTTCCACTCCCACAGGCTGCTGATGAAAGCACAATCATTCAGGCTCTTCTCACCAACAGCGCATTGCCAAAGGACGGAATGCTCCTTGCATCCATCTTAATCGCAGTTGGTTACAACCTCTTCTATGCAATCGCATGGCCAATCTACTACACATCACATTCCGCATTAGTCAACCTCTCCACCCGTGATGGCGGAGCTCGTGGACTCTTAGGAACAGCTATCATGGCAGCTCAGCTCGCAGCAGCTGGTGTCTCTGGTATGTTCGGTGGTATCTTAGTCGACTTACTCGGCTTATTACCAGTTTACAAATACACAGACGCATATGTTAATCTCCACGCAGCTGAATTAGGCGAAGGCGTTACACAGACAAACGACTTCAACCTCGTTAAGAACTTACTTCCAAACGTCGATTACACAACTGAAATCTCACGTGCTCAGGCAAACCAGAAGTGGACAATCCTCATGATCGTCATGGTTGCCACACTTGTCATTGGTTGCTTACTCGAATACTTCTTCACACGTGAAAGAATCACAGAAGAAGCTGTCAACAACGCAGAAGCTGCAGCAGCAGCTGGCGAGTCAGCTCCAGAAGTCAAAAAGACTTCAATGGCAGACCAGATCAAGGTTTGTGTCAAAGACAAATATTGGTGGTTCATCATTATCTTCTTCTTCCTCTACCAGTTCGGTGGTCAGATGAAGAACAACGCAATGTCATTCTACTCACAGTCAATGACAGGCGGAAACTCAGTCGCTTCAGTCATCAACACAGTTGGTGCTATCCCAACAGCATTAGGCATGGCAATCGTCTGGCCTATCGCTGCAAAACTCACAAAATCTAAGACAATCGCATTAGGCGGTGTCATCGCATTCGTTGCAGCAGCAGTCTGCTACATCCCAGTCTTCGTCTCAATGAACGTTGCTGGAACTACAGCAATCGCTGTCGCATCATTCTGCGTTAAGGCATTAGGTACAGCACCTGCAATGTACATCTCAATCGCTCTCATGGCCAACGTTCTCGATCACCAGGAAGCAGTCCACGGCATCCGTACAGACGGATTCACAATGGCAGTCTACGGCGCAATCATGGTCGCTATGGCAGGCGTTTGTAACGGTATCATCGTCGGTCTCAACTCAGCATTCCCAACAATCGGCAAAATGCTCAACACAACACTCGCATTCGGCGTTGAAGGTGTCTGCTATCTCTTAATCGCTGTTATGTTCGTCTTCATGAACGTTGAGAAGTTCTCCAAGATTGACAACCTCGCTATCGTCGCTGACCAGAAGGCTAAAGTCCTCGCTGCAGGCGGTGAATGGATCGAACCAGAAGTCAGAGCAGCTCAGGAAGCTGAAGAAAATGCAAGACTCGTTGAAGAGGCTCGTATCGATCAGTTGAAGAAAGACTGCGAGAAGAAGCATCTCGACTTCGATGCTGAGAACGCTAAGTTCTTAGAGAAGAAGGCAGCTAACGATGCAAAGGCAGCTGAAAAGAAAGCAGCAGCTGATGCAAAGAAGGCAGAAAAAGAAGCAGCTATCCCAGAAGAAGTCAAAGCAGCAAAAGCCGCTAAGGAAGCAGAAGCTCTCGAAGCAGCAAGAATCGACCTCAACAAGGTCCGTGTTGCAGCTGGCTTACCAGAATACGTTGCTTAATTAAGCTAACAAAACTAGGGCGACCATATGGTTGCCCTTTTCATTTTCATAAAATGCGTAAAATACGGCATAATTTACGCAAAAACATAGTCAAATAACTGATAAAATAACATCAACGATGGAAAAGATATTATTTAATGGGGGCTGGAAGTATGCCCATTTAGGAGAGAATGACTATAAAGAAGTGACTCTCCCACATGATGCGATGATCTATGAGGATCGCGCTTTAGAGAACAAAGGCGGAACGAATAACTCGTACTTTGCCGGACTCGATTACGAATATGTAAAAGAGTTTGATTTGCCTGAATCTTGGAAAGGGAAGAAGACCATAATCGAATTCGAAGGCATCATGATGGTGTCCGAGGTTTTCGTTAACGACGTTAAGGTCTCTGAATGCGACTATGGCTACACCGACATATTTGCCGACATCACCGAAGCGTTAAAAGATGGAAAGAACACAATTAGAGTCATTGCCAAGAACCACGATCAGCCAAACTCTAGATGGTATACAGGCGCAGGTATTTATAGAGACGTAAACGTATATGTATTACCTGAGAAGCACATCTTAATTAATGGAGTAAAAGTAAAGACTGTTGATTACAAGGAAGGCAAGATTTCCGCAAACATCAAAACCAACACAAACGGAGAACTTAGACTCAACGTTATCCGCAACGGAGAAGTGGTGGCGAACACCCTTACAACAACGGATGGAAACGCAACTCTTGAAATCGTTGTGCCAAATGCTGAACTCTGGTCGCCAGAACACCCAAATCTTTACGAGTTGGAAGTCAATTTTGAAGGCGACATCGTTAAAGAGAGATTCGGCATCAGAACTGTATCATTAACAAAAGAAGAAGGACTCACCATCAATGGAGAAAGAGTCATCCTAAAAGGCGCTTGTTTCCATCACGATAACGGACCAATCGGCGCAAGAAGCCATAAGGCTGCTGAATACCGCAAAGTAAGAATCCATAAAGAAGCGGGTTACAACGCATTGAGATCCGCTCACAATCCATGTTCCAAGAACATCCTCAACGCCTGCGATGAATTAGGCGTCTTGATGGTGGATGAATATGTAGACTGCTGGTATATCCACAAAACGCAGTATGATTACGCATCACATGTAGAAGCAAACTGGAAGAAAGACCTCGAAAACATCGTTGACAAGGATTTCAATCACCCATCCGTAATTCTTTATTCAACCGGCAACGAAGTCGCTGAAACAAGCGAAAAACGCGGAATTGAATTAACCAAGAACTTCACCGAGTATCTCCATCAGTTAGATGACACCCGCTACGTGTCATGTGGCGTGAACATTTTCTTTAACTACCTATACTCTATGGGCTTTGGTGTCTATAGCGACAAGAAAGCTGAAAAGAGTGCAAAAACCACAGCAAAAAAGAAGAAAAAGTCCGTTGGATCAGAATTCTTCAACGATTTAGCGGGCATCTTAGGTGCAGATTTTATGAAGCTTGGAGCAACACTCCATGGCTCGAATGTTAAGACCAGAGATGCGTTCGCGAATATGGATGCCGCCGGATATAACTACGGTATCAACAGATACAAAAAAGATTTAAAGAACTACCCAAATAGAATCATCTTAGGATCAGAGACATTCTGCTCAGATGCATATAAGTTCATGTCTATCGCAAAAGACAACCCTAGACTCATCGGAGACTTTGTCTGGGCGGGATTTGACTATCTCGGAGAAGTTGGAATCGGTTCTTGGACAACATCCGATTACTGCGATGACGATTTCGCTCATCAGGTAGGATGGTTAAATGCGGGATCAGGACGCATTGATATCACTGGAAAGATGACATCGGAAACCGACTACACTAGAGTGGCTTTCGGGCTCGACACAATCAATATGGGTGTCATCGCTCCATTCCATTATGGAAAGAAACACTCACCGTCCAGCTGGAAATTCTCACAGGCTGAACGCTCTTGGACATATCCGGGATGCGAAGGCGTGAAGACTGAAGTAGAAGTCTATGCAATCTGTCATCACGTCGAACTCTTCTTAAATGGAACTAAGATTGGTAAGAAAGCGATGAACGATGATGCTAGAACCATCTTCAAAGTGAAGTATCAGCCAGGAGAACTTAAAGCTGTCTCATACGATAAGGAGAATAATGTTATCGGAGAGGTGGTCCTCGTGAGCGGTGGTTCAACACCAACCTTAAGGCTTGAACCTGAGGCAGCAACAGTTGCAAGTGATGGACTCGTGTACGTGAGAATGAGATACACCGATGAAAACGGAACTCTCATCTCGAGTGTTAGAGGCGACATCAAGATTGAGAAGATGGAGAATCTTGAACTAATCGGATTCGGCAGCGCATGCCCATACAATACGCGTGGATATATCACCGAAGTGTCGGATACATACTTCGGAGAAACGCTCGCGGTATTCGCGCCAATCGGCAAGGGTATTGCTAAGATTGAGTGCTCATCTCCATTCGGAAACGCATCAACAACCGTTGAAATAAACTAAAAAGGCCACTTTGTGGTCTTTCTTTTTGTCTTAGACATATCCTAAGGATAAACGGTAAATGTTATATACAATCTTACGATTCTCTTAAGACGAGGCGTTTTAAGAGATTTCCATAATGTACACTTTTAAAGTATAATTGCCCTATCTCAGAGGTACCTTTATGGCCAAGAAACCTAAACTCACGCTTCAGCAACAAGAGGAGCGTCGCAAAATTAAAAAGACAAACCCAGTCGTTTGGTGGGCTTATAACGTGCTCGCACACATCGTCGCTGCTCCATATAACGCAGAGATTGAGATGGTCGATGATATCAGAAAAGAACCAGGACCATGCTTCCTTATCTGGAACCACCTTTCTAGAAGAGACTATCTTTTCTTGCAGTTAGGCATGTATCCAAGGCAGTTCAATATGCTTGCTGGCTACAACGAATTCTTCCGCAAGAAATTTAGATTCTTATTCCATCTTGTAAACGTTATTCCTAAGAAGAATTTCTCTAGCGATATGGTGTCAATCGCCGGAATGCATAGAGCAATCAAACTCGGAAACGTCGTCACCTTCTCGCCAGAAGGAACTTCATCCATGTTCGGTATGTCTCAGCCTATCGTTCCAGGAACCGGTAAGTTCTTGAAACACTACGGCATCCCGATCTACTGCATGGACCTTAAAGGCGCATATCTCATGTCTCATAAGGTCGATATCGAGGATAAACCTGGCAAAATCTACGCAAAAATCTACAAATTATTCACTCCAGAGGACTTAAAGGCCATGACTGGAGATGAAATCCAGACCAAGATTGATGAGGTCTTCAACCACGACGATTATGTCTGGAACAAGACCGCTAGGATCAAATACAAGATCAAGAACAACGCTTGTTCGCATTGGGACGATATGCTCTACAAATGTCCTAAGTGCGGTGAGGAATTCACAATCGTAGCTGAAGGCAATTCATGTAAGTGCACCAAGTGTGGCAACGGTATGAACGTCAATGAGTATTATGACCTCCTTCCATTCGATGACACATGCGTAATCCCTGAGACACCATCCAAGTGGGTTGACTGGGAAAGAGCCCAGATCATCAAAGAGATCAGAAAAGACCCTAACTACTCATTCTCTAGAGAAGTTAAGCTTGGATACCTCCCTCCATACAAATGCGTTAAGGATCCAAACACCACAGAAATCTGCGGTGAGGGCGTCTTAACAATCGACCATGAGGGTCTCCATTACAAAGGTACCAAACTCGGTGAACCATTTGAGATATTCGAAGACTACAAAGAAGTCTACACAATGAACGTTGAGAATGACTTCAGAACATTCGCAATCTTCTTCAATGGTGAACTCTATGAGTTCTATAGACCTGAAGGCGCTGATCATTTCGGCGCTAAAGCAATCATGCTCGTACAAGAGATGCACAGACTCCATGTTAATACATGGAAGAACTTCCCTTGGAACGACTGGATGTATAAAGAAGCAGAAGAACAATAAGAAAAACCTCTCGGTTATCCGGGAGGTTCTTTTTGGCTTATTCTGTTAAGAGTTTCTCCAACTCATCAACGAGATATTCCATACGTCTTGTAACAGCGAGGAATGGCTCTTTTGTCGTGAGGTCAACGCCTGCTGACTTAACCTCGTCGATTGGATAATCGCTTCCGCCCATCTTGAGCATATTGATGTAGTTTTCGAATGCTCCTGGTTTACCTGCCTTAACGTTTTCATAGATCAACATTGAAGCGGTGAATGATGTGGCGTACTGGTAGACATAGAATGGAGTGTAGAAGAGGTGTGGGATATAAGCCCAAACATACTGCTTATACTTCTCTTCTCTGATATCGATGCCGTAATACTGCTGATAGAGGTCGACCATGATGTTTGATAAGACCTCGTGGTTGATAGGCTCACCAGCCTCTGCCTTCTTAGCTGCTTCCCATTCGTAGTGGCCGAATAATGTCTGGCGATAGAATGTGGCGCAAATTTCATCGATTGCCTTCTGTAAGAGGAAGATCTTGTCGTTCTTTGACACGTCTTCTTTCTGCATCAAGTAGTCAATTAAGTTGTGTTCGTTGAATGTTGAAGCTATTTCTGCAACGAAAATGGTGTAATTCTGCTTCAAAAGTGGCTGAGCCTCATCTGAGTACATGGTGTGTACTGAATGTCCCGCTTCATGCGCGACAGTGAATATATCGTCTAAACCTCCGTTGAAGTTCAAAAGAATATATGGGTGAACTCCATAGCCGCCAGTTGAGTAAGCACCTGTTCTCTTTCCTGCTCCAGGGAAGACATCAACATAGCCTTCTGCAGTGACTTCTCTAGCCTTAGCCTTGTAGTCCTCTGTATAAAGACCTTCAAGTGAGTCATAGAAGATCTTAAGTGATTCTTCATATGTATACTTGGAATCGCTCTTAGCGAGCTGGACAAATCTGTCGTATGAGCGGAATTTCTCTAAGCCGAGATATTTTCTCTTAATCTCATAATACTTCTTGAGAGCTGCGCTGTTGTTTGAGGCTACTTCAACGAGGTTCGTGAAGACGCTTGTTGGAATCTTGTTTGTGAAGAGGTGCTCTTCGAGAATGGATGAGAATCCTCTTGATTTGAGGGTTGCCATCTCTGCGTTCAATACCTGAGCATAGATTTCACCATAGGTGTTCTTTCTCTCGTCATAGTAGCTATACAAAGCCTCGAAGATTGCTTTTCTATCTTCTTCGGTTTTTGCATGTTCTACTTCGTGTGTCCAATTGGACTGAGTGACAGTGAGTTCTCTTCCGTCAGATAAAGTGATGGTTTTTGGCATAGCGTCTGCAACGGATAACATGGAATAGAGCTGTGATCCTGCATTTGAGAGCGCGCTATAGTTAGCGAGCAACCCTTCCTTCTCACCATCAAGAACGAACTTCTGTGAGTTGAAGAGCTTGTCCATCTGGTAGTCGAAGTCTTTGAATTCTGGATGTTTTTCAAAGAACGCATCCATGTATTCTTTTCCTAAAGCGAGGATTTCTGGCTGTGAATATGAGTCAGCTGCCCCCAAGTCGTTATACGCTAAGTGGATTCTTGCTAAATCCTGAGCGTTTTTAGTGTCTCTCTTGTCGAGATCGCTTCTCATGCTGGCGAATATAGCGACCTTAGAAAGTTTTTCTTCGATCTCTCTTTCGAGATTCAAATAACCGATTAATCCCTCTTCGGTTCCGAGTTTGCCTTTGAATGAGGCGACACCTGGAATTGCAACTTCTTTGCACCAGGCTAAACCCTTCTCAAATTCTTCCTGAGAAGAGCAGATTCTTGATAAGTCCCAAGATGTATTCATATGGTCTCCTTATGTATCGATATACATGCGTATTATATCCAAACATTCTGAAAACTAACCAAAAATTGCTTATCAACGTCAACAAAAATGGTTTTTTATTATAAATAATTGAGTTTTAAACCTTAGTTAATTTATAATCGGCTCATGATGAAAGCCCTCATTGAGAAGTTCAAAATGCTAACACCAGCCAAAAAGGCATGCTTCATTATAGAAGCAGTCTTAGGTCTTTTGACCATCGTTGTTGGTGTTCTTTTCATCGTTAGAGTCCAGTGGTTATTTGCCACATATAGAGGCACTATGGACGACCATCCATATACTCCAGAAACCATATGGGCAGCATTCTCTCCAATCATGGCAATCGTCATTCTATGGGGTATATTGCTCGTCACGGCAGGTGTCCTCTCATACGTCTTCCCTCATGAAGAAAGAAGATGGAGATACAAAGGCGCCAAAGCTGACAACATCAGAGAGCTTGAAGCCAAACTCCCTAAAGAACCGGTTGTTGGAATGGAAATTGAATACTCCCTCATTAAGAAATACAAAACAAGAAGACTCATTGGTTTCATTGTGTCCTTAGTCATCACAGCAGCCTGTGCGGGCCTCTCATATGGATACTTGCTCAACAAGAACAATTTCGTTGAGACCGCGACTATCCCTCTTATGCAGGAAATGGCTAAGTGCATGGAGCATGTTCTTCCATTCGTCGTTATCTCATTTGCAACCGCAGTAATCGTGTTTGCCCTCAATGAACTATGGGCAAAACTTGAATATGAATCGTTAAAAGCAGTGCTAAAATCCTCTCAAAATGATTTAAGACCACTCCCAAGAAGAAAACTTAACGATAAATCTGTTTGGATTATTAGAGGCGTAATTTTGGTTATGGCCATCACATTTATAGTTGCAGGTATCCTCAATGGTGGAGCGGCAGAAGCTCTAAAGAAGGCAGTCGCAATCTGCAAAGAGTGCATAGGAATTGGATAGTATGAATAAGATTAAACAGTTCTTCAAAAACGTATGGGGTTGGTTAAAAGACCATGCACCAACCAGACGTAGAATCGTTCAGCTCTATGTAGCGCTTCTTTACAACGCAAACATCAAAGGCTTCATCAACGCGAGCATCTACACTGGCAACACCAAGTATGCATGCTTGCCTGGTTTCAACTGCTATTCATGCCCAGGTGCTATTGGAACATGTCCTTTAGGTGCACTTCAGAACTCACTCGAATCCGCTGATACAAGAACGCCTTACTATGTAATTGGATGCATCATGCTCTTCGGACTCATCTGCGGAAGAACCATCTGCGGATGGCTTTGCCCAGTTGGTATGCTCCAAGAGTTCGCTTACAAGGTAAAGACTCCAAAACTCAAGAAATCCAAATGGTCAAGAATTGCATCATACCTCAAATATGTAATCCTTGCCGTATTCGTTGTCACAATCCCAATCATGTATTCATTCATCGGAATGCAGATTCCTGCCTTCTGTAAATACATCTGCCCAGTTGGCACTTTTGAAGGTTCTCTCTTCTTAATGTCAGACCCTGCAAACATGGGTGATATGGGACCTCTGTTCACCTGGAAGTTCAGTCTTCTTATGGTGTTCATCGTGGCCTCAATGTTCATCTATAGATTCTTCTGCAGATTCTTCTGCCCACTTGGCGCAATCTATGGTTTCTTCAACAAAATCGCCTTGTTCGGCGTTGAATATGACCCTGTTACATGCACAAACTGCGGACTTTGCTTAGATAAATGTAAGATGGACATCAAACACGTTGGTGACCACGAATGTATCTCTTGCGGAGAATGTATCCCTGTTTGCCCTGTTAACGCAATCAAGTGGAAGGGCGATAAGATCTTCCTTGCTCCTAACGCAATCGAGACTCCAATCCCAGAGAGAAAACTCAATCTTGCAGAGATGGCAAACAAGAACGAAACACCAGTGGTTGTTGAACCTGTTAAGCAGGAGAGAATCAGACCAGAGGCAATCGCAAAGAACCCTAAGCCAAGAAACAAACTTAAAAAAGGTTGGGCAATTGGCGTCGGCGTAACAATGACTGTTGTCTTAAGCGCTGCGCTTGTCTATTACAATTTCTTCGATACTGTTCCTGAGGGATATCAAGTCGGTATGATTGCGCCTGATGCAACATTCGACCTTGTTAGAAGCGACGGAACATGGACAATCTCTGACCATTACGGAACGCCAACCATCCTTAACTTCTGGTATGTCGACTGTGCTGGTTGCAAGACTGAAATGCCTCACTTCCAGGATTTCTACAACAAGTATCAAGGCGACTTAGATTTAATCATCCTTGACTCTATTGATACCAAAGAGGAGTGCAGGGACTACATCTCAGAAGAGAGACCTGAAGTTGACTGGACAACGATGTACATGGACTTCGGTATGGACTACAACGCATCGTATGCATCACACTTCACGACCAACGGATTCCCTATTACGGTCGTCCTTGACAGTGAAGGCGTGATCATCGGTGTGGAGACAAATGCAATCGGAATGGACACCCTTGAGTGTTATGCCGAAATGCTTGGAATCGCAAAGTAAAATAAAAGAAAATCCCGGGATTTCCGGGATTTTTGTTTGTTTTGCGCTTATTTCTCAACGATAGAGAATGGGAATGTGTAAGGCTTTCCGCTTCTATATGGGTTGTTCGTTAATGTGATTTTGAAATAGGAAGATACCCTGTCTGTTGTGTTGTGAGAGAACTCATATTTGAAGTTGCCGTTCTCTGCTTCAACGCCTTCGCCAATCACAGTTTCATCATAACCGTTGATTTGCTCAACCTTCATTGCAGCGTTTGCGTCGCTCTGCCATGACTCGATTGAGTATGACTGTTCCCCGGTGTTGTTGAATACCAAGTAGAACGATTCGTCCTGCGAGAGGGTTATGTTATATGCAACGTCTGAGATTGTCTGGAGACATGTCATGTAGGTATTTGCTGTGTGTTCTACATCACCAAGAGCGACATATGTCATCTTGATCTCGACATCTCTATTCTCTGGTGTAGCGATGTGAGCATATGGGTTGAATGCCCATTCTGCTGTGTTATATCCAACAACGTGGACATAGTAATTTGATAACTCTTCAAAGTATGCTTCAGCATATCCTTTGTCATTGACCTCGACTGGAGTTTTGCAGATTCCGGAAGTGGTGTCGCACCACTGAGCCTTAACGCCTGTAAGTGCAAAGCCTGAGTTTTCTTTGAATGTAGCAGTGTATTTGTATCCAGAAGGAGCAACGCTCCCTTCTTCAGATGAAACTGGTTCAACTGGTGTGTTGCCTCCGCCACATGCAGCGAGCATAAGTGGTGCTGCCATTAATAATCCTAATAATGATTTCTTCATATTTCTCTCCTTTATGAAGTGCTGATATAGTGTATCTTCAATTGTGCAATGTTTCAAAGAAACTTTGATAAAATCGCCATATCTCCAAACAGAAGAATGGTTATTCATTCAAAAGAAAGAATAAAATGATATGATTATTTGCTGCAAAGAAAATGCCTTGCAGACAACCACATGTCATACGATTCAAAGAACGAAACCGAAAAAGAATTTGGATACTCCTACGAAGAAGTTAAGAGCGATCCAACCCCACGGCTTGGCGACGAGTATCAGGATGCCAAGTACGTTCTTTCGACATTGAATCGAGAACACGCCACAAGCGCTAGAGAAAAGAGAAAAGCCAACCAGGTCAAAACTATCGTTACGGCCCTTGCAATCGGCGCCACATCAGTCACTGCAATTGCGGTTGTAATGATATCCAGATCCAAGGTAGAGGATAATGGTCAGATGGCCATTACAATGCCTGTAAAATCGGCAAATATACAGGATATTAAGCTGATTTGTGGGGATTTTGACTACTCAAATACCATTTACCATGATGAAGAAGAATACTTCATTGATACAATTCCGCTCTACTCTGGAGACTATGACTTGAGGGTAATGGACTTATTACAGCAAACGTATACAGACACCACAACCATAGAAACAAAAAGAGGCGTTCTAGACGCTTCGTGCACATTCGACGGAATGGATTATAGTGTCACTTATACAAGCGGTGATTTAAGCGGGTTTACCCACTTTGCATCCTATGCTTTCTATGGAACTCTAGATATGTATATCTATGAGAATGGAGAACTCATCGCTCAAGGAGACACATTCGAATCAACGAACGGAACTGTTGAATCTGTATCGGGTGAGATGTATTTCATCACATTTGGATCCATCACGAGGTTTGATGGAACCGAAATATCTGTGCCACTAGTTGGAACGGAATTCACAATCGCTTAAACTATCTTTCGAAGGAGGATAAACATGAATATTAACGAAGACATCAAAAAAGACGCAAAAGAAGCAAAAAAGAGAATCAAGAATGAGAGAGCCAAACTCAGCCCAGTCTTTATCGTCGCCCTCGTCGTCGGAATTATCTACACAACGATAATGTTCCTTGGCGGGGTTATCTTCCCGGCAAGTGCACAATGGATTTACCAGGCCATGAACTTCTTCAAGTTCTGGGATATCGGAACAATTGAAGGAATGCCAGAAGGTGCAATCGTGCTTCGTGTCGCCTCAATCCTCATTGTTTTGCTAACCTTATCCAACACAATTAGATTCATCATCTATATCTCAACAGCTTATGTTAAGAGGAAGGCGTTGATGAGCCTCTTATCATCGTTCATTAAGTATTTAGCCGCACTCATCGCGATATTCGCCGTTCTCGGCGCATTAGGGGTGGATGGAGTTACTCTCCTCGCATCGGCAGGAATTATCTCCATTATCGTCGGTCTTGGTGTTCAGCCACTCATCGAAGATGTCATAGCAGGTATCTTCATCGTATTTGAAAAACTCTTTGATGTTGGTGACATCATCGTCATCGACGATTTCAGAGGAACAGTTACTGAAATCGGTATTAGAACAACCCAACTTGTCGATGCTGGAGGCAATGTCAAAATCATCAATAACTCAGACATCAGAACACTCATCAACATGACAAACAATCTCTCTGTTGCGGTGTCTGTTGTTCAGATTGAATACAGTGCGAACATCAAAGATGTTGAAGCAATCATCAAAGCAGAAATCCATGATCTTAATTCCACAATCCCTAACTGCATCGGAGACGTTATTTATTTAGGCGTTTCAGAATTGGGTGCATCCGGCATCGAACTCAAGTTCATCGCTAAGTGCAAAGAAGAGAACAGATTCCAGGTGGGAAGAGATCTCAACAGAGCAATAAAGATCATGTTTGATGAACATCATATCAACATCCCATTCCAGCAAGTCGTCATCCATGACAGCCAAGCTGAGCCATCTCCGAAAATCACTGGAATCCCTGAAGTTAAGGAAGAACCAAAAGCAGTTGCTCAGGAAGAAGACGATGATTATGGAAAGATCATCAATAAGGTCATGTCTTGGGAATATTGCTCAGTAGGAAGACTTCAGAAAACATTCAACCTCGGATTCCCGACCGCCACAAAGGTTTTAGGACAGTTACAGCAGGATGGAATCGTTAGTTCTAGCGAGTTCTCATCAAAAGGCCACAAAGTAATTCTTCACGACAAATAAACATTCTTATATTTAAGAGCCCCATTTGGGGCTTTTTTGTTATATGATATGTTATATGCAAAATAACATTGAAGAAATCAAGGCAATCATCAAGAAGGCGGAACGCATTGTTTTTCTTGGTGGAGCAGGGGTATCAACCGCGTCCGGAATACCTGATTTCCGCTCTCCACAGGGAATCTATAACATCAGAAACAAGTACGGCATTTCCTATGAACGTATGCTCTCCCATTCTTATTTCTTTGACCACACGGATATTTTCTATGAGTTCTATTGGGACAACATGGTGAATGTTAACGCTAAACCAAACGACGCCCATTTAGCTCTTGCCGAATGCGAAAAACGCGGCAAAAACCTCGCTATTCTCACGCAAAACATCGATGGATTGCACCAAGATGCCGGTTCCAAGAAGGTTTATGAACTTCACGGTTCGGTTCGTAGATACTACTGCGAGGAGTGCATGCATCTCACCAAACTTAATGATATCGAACCGAATGGAATTCCTAAATGCCCAAAGTGTGGTGGACTCTTAAAACCGGACGTCGTTTTATATGAGGAACCTTTAAATGAGACAATCCTAACTCATGCGATTATCGACCTTCAGCTAGCGGATGTCCTCATAGTTGGCGGAACTTCGCTAAATGTTTATCCTGCAGCGGGACTAATCTCATACTTCCAAGGCGATACATCCATCCTAATCAATTTAGAGGAAACACCTCTCGATAGAAAATTTGACTACGTCATCCATGATGATATTGGTAGAGTACTTAAGGAGATTCTCTTATGAGCGGCTATCATCCATTCAAACATTTTGTAACAATCACAAAACATAGACACCAGGTTATCCGCAACGGATTCCATATGGGTATTTTCTGGCATGCTTTAGGCCATGACCTCAGCAAATACTCCTATACCGAATTCCATAACTCAGCCAAGTATTATCAGGGAACCTCATCCCCGGTGTTCCAACAAAGATTAAATGAGAACATGGCATCAACCGTATGTCTCCATCATTGTGGACGCAACAAACACCACTGGGAGTATTGGGCCGATTTCTTCAAGGGACACGTCCTAGCAAAGACGATGCCATACAAGTATTCAGTTGAATATGTTTGTGATGTCATCGCTGCTTCAAAGGTCTATGCCCGCAAGAACTTCAAACCTAATATGCCTCTTGATTACTTCAACGAGAGAAAATCCCATTACTACATGACTCAATCAACCAAGGAATTCGTCACTTGGTGTTTTGAACAATATGCCTCATCAGGTTGGAAAAACCTGAAGAAAAAAGACACCAAAAAAGTGTACTTAGAAATTACATCTAAGTACCCTGATGTTGAGGTTATTGACGAACTACATTACGAAGAAAAATTGATTCCCCTAGAATAGGGGAGTATACTTGCCCCGTATCCAAGGAGGTAAAACATGGCAAATAGAGTACTCATTATTGGATGTGGTAAGCTAGGCGCAGCCCTTGCTAACCGTTATGCCGAAGAAAAATACAACGTTTACGTTGTAGATGAAATCGGCAGCTCATTCGAACGTTTAGACGATTCCGATCAGTTCTCAGGCGAGAAGATCATCGGTGACGCATCAGACGTTGAAACATTAGAAAACAAATGTCACATCAAAGAAGTTGATAGAGTAATCATCGCAACAGGTGATGACTGCTTGAATCTTTTCTTGGCTCAGTTATCCGAAGTCAGATATCACATCAAGCACGTTTATGTGCGTCTTGACAACAGCGATATGGCTCCATTGCTTTTCGGCTATAACTCAGTCCAGACGATTTATCCATTCAACTTATCGGTTGATAAATACAACGAATTAGTAGGAGGAGAAGACTAATGGCTAGAACTATCGTTATCGCAAACGGTACCAATGAAGCGTCATACATCTTCGACGCTTTCAACCGTGACGGAAACAAGTTGATCGTCATCAACGACAACAAGGAATTCGCAGAAGAATTCTCAAAGACAAAGAGACACGACGTCATTGTTGGTCATCCATGGAACTTCCACGTTCTCGAAAAGGCTAACATCACCAACGCTGACATCTTTATCGCATTATCAACAAAAGACACAAACAACTATGCAGCATGCTGCATGGCTGCAAACTCATTCTACGTTTCAAGAACGATTTGCTTAGTTACAAACCCTTCAAACGTTGAAGTCTACAAATCACTCGGTATTGACTCAGTTATCTGTTCTACACTTCAGTTAGTCGAGAACATCAGAAACGAGTCTGATATCAACGGTAACCTTAAGGTTATTACAATCGAAGACGAAGTTCAGGCATTCGAATTCCAGGTCTATTCAAACTATGAAATCTGCGGGAAGACGATCATGGAAATCAAATGTCCTCCTATCGCAACAATCGCATGCGTTAAGAGATTTAGACCAAACACCGAAAACGGTGAGCCAGTCACAATTGAGATGGCTAAAGGTTTAACCGTCTTACACGCTAACGACTCAGTTTACTGTGTATGTCACAGAAAGGATGTTGATGAACTCAAAAAGTTCATGACTAGAGAAAAATAATGGCATCATTCTTCAAAAGGGAAAAGAAAACAGCTAACGGCTTCCGCCTTTTGTTTGGATACCTCGGCTTATTTATGATGGTCGAGGGAGTCCTTACTCTTTTGCCTTTGGCAATTTTGGCATTTTACCCTTCCGAATGGGGTTGCTGGATGGATTTCGTTATCCCTGCAGCGGGAGGCGTTGTCCTCGGATTCCTCTTGTTCTTACTCATCGCTGGACGCAAGAAGGGCAAGTTCGGAAAGAGAGATGATTCTCTCTTGTTATTCCTCCTTTGGATGTCAGCAGTTATCCTTGGCGCATTGCCATTCTTTATCGACGGCATTGTCGGGGCAAAGACCGGTGATACCGGACGTCTCACCATGGACTTCTGGGAATCATTCTTTGAATCTATGTCGGGATATTCCGCTACAGGATTAACCGTCTATGACGGATTCCTAGACTCAGGATATCAGTTCGCCCACGTATTCTTGTTCCACCGCGCCTTGATGCAGTTCATCGGCGGCGTCGGATTGGTTCTCGTTGTCACATCAATCGTCAGCGACAAATACAATCTCAAATTGTTCTTTGCGGAAGGCCACAACGATCACCTTCTCCCAAATATGGGCAGAACCGCTAGATGGATCTTCTTAATCTACATCGTTTATATCCTCGTCGGCGCTGGCGCTCTTTGGATTATCGGCATGGACCCATTCGAGGCTCTTTGCCATTCAATCTCATGCCTTGCAACAGGCGGATTCTCAACCCGTTCAAGCGGACTTCTTTACTGGCAGGTTGGCAGTGGTGCTTTATCGCTAGGCCGCCAGATTGCTATGGAAACTGTCTTTGAAGTGTTGATGATTCTTGGCGCTACAAGCTTTGTCATTCACTTCTTGATCTTCACAATCTTTGCAAAACCACACAAAAAAGGCATTGTTGGTAAGAGATTTGTGGCGTTATTCAGGGATTTTGAAATCAGATTCTCAACGATTATCATCATTCTTGTCACATTCATAACCGCCGCATATTCGCTATTCTATGCTAAGGAAATGCCTGATTTGATGACTGAGTATCTAAGCATTCACAGCAATACCTTAACTGTTGGTGAATCAATTAGATACAACCTCTTCAACGTCATCTCATGCCTAACTACAACCGGCTATTCAAACTGTGGCCCATTAAGCCCATCAACAGGCAGCCTTGCAGCATTAGGTCAGGTATCTGTCCTATGTTCAGTATTCCTTATGATCGTCGGTGGTGCCGTCGGTTCAACAGGTGGTGGTATCAAACAGTATAGATTTGGCGTTGCGATCAAAGAGTTCTATTGGTCAGTCAAATCTAGATTTGTCACACACGGAACCGTCACGCCAAGCCCAATCACCCACCATGGTGAAGTTGTCCAAATTTCCGATTCAGACAAGTCTGACGCATATAACTATTCGTTCCTGTACTTCTCGGTCTTGTTCATTGGCTCGCTCGCATTGCTCGCGCTCCCATATACTACATTTGGAAGCTCGGTGTACAACTTCGCATCTGCCCTATCGGGTACAGGTTTAGGATTGTTTGATTTCCAGGTTGGAACAACAACCGTCTATTCATTCACTGGTTATAAACAAGCCCTCCTTGCTACAACGGGTGATGCTACAGGTTACTATTTTATGCTTGCAATCATTGATGTCGGCATGATTCTTGGACGTCTTGAAATACTTGCTTGCTACTTCGCATTCAAGTCATTCTTCTATGACCCAATTAGAGAAATCATCGTCACCGGTAAGTACAAAGGCCTTATCTATGTTCTTAAAGAACAAAAGTTCATCGCAATCAGAATGAACAAGATGGACAAGGCTGAAGCAATCAGCATGGTCATCAATGAATACGAAACCCTCTATGAAGCAAATATCCGCGTCAACGGTACGCACGCTTCCCTCAATAGCAATGATGTTAGACGCATTATCGTAAATCGTCGTGACTTCTATATTTCAGCAGCCAGACAATCAGAAGATGAGACTGAAAGAAACAGATATATGTACATGGCAGCAGAACTCAATTGGTTCTTGCCAAGGAGACTCAGAAAGAAAATTTAATTTCCCGTTATGCCGATATTACGAAAACGTAAAGAGAAAAAGTATGTGAATGGTTTCCCTATGATTCTCGGTTATTTAGGATTGTTCCTAATGGCCGAAGCTTTCATAACCGTTTTCTCATTGGCAATTCTCGCATTCTATCCTAATGAGGCTGGTTGCTGGAAGGATTTCGCAATTCCGGCTGGCTGCGCCTTTGTTCTTGGCATTCTCTTATACTTAATCTTCTTGGCGGGAAGAAAGCCTGGAAAGCTCCATAAGAACCAGGAATCGGTAATGCTTATCATGCTTTGGCTCTCTGCTGTTGCAGTAGGAGCATCCCCTTTCTATGTTTCGACCTTATTCGGTGAAATGGATATGTCCTATACAGAAGCCTTCTTCGAAGCAATGTCGGGTTATTCCACAACCGGCTTAACCGTTTACTCCGGTTACTTGGGAACGGGCTTTGAGTACGCTCACGTGTTCTTGTTCCACCGTGCAATGATGCAGTTCATCGGTGGCGTTGGCCTAGTCCTTATCTTCACCTCAATCATCCATGACAAGAACAACGCTAAATTGTTCTCTGCAGAAGGCCATAATGACCACCTTCTTCCAAACATCGCAAAAACCGCTAGATGGATCTTCTTAATCTATCTCGTATTCATCGTTCTTGGCGCTGCGGCACTTTGGATAATCGGCATGAATCCATTTGAGGCATTCTGTCATTCCGTCTCCTGTTTAGCGACAGGCGGATTCTCAACTAGAGGCGAAGGATTGCTTTATTGGCAGGTCGGCGCGAACGCTTTGTCACGCGGAAGACAAATCGCCATGGAAATCGTTTTCGAAATCCTCATGTTCTTAGGCTCAACGTCATTCGTTATCCATTTCTTATTCTTCACCGTATTCGCAAAAGGACTGAAGATGGATGACTTAAAGAAGCGTTTCCCTGCAGTTTTCAGGGATTTTGAGTTCAGATTCTCCATTATTTACATCCTTCTTATCGCATTCTTGGCTACGGCGGGTACTTGGTTATACATCAACCAGAACCTCGCAAACTACGGCGATTACCTTGCCTATGCTGGAACTGATCACCTCACAATTCTCGAGTCATTCCGTTATAACTTCTTCTATTCGGTCTGTGCTTTATCAACAACCGGTTATTCCAACTCGGGTCCATTGGCACCTGTTACGGGTTCACTTACAGCATTGGGTGACTTCGCAATCATCTTATCAATATTCTCAATGTCAATCGGTGGCGCAACTGGCTCAACCGCAGGCGGCGTGAAGCAGTGGAGATTCGGCATCGCAATCAAAGACTTCGCTTGGTCATGGAGAAAGAAAGCCAAGAACGATAGAACCGTTACCACGCACCAGATGTATAGACACGGTGAGATTCTCGATGTTGGGGAGTCAGATAAGACCGAGGCCTATAACTATATCCTTTTATACGTATGCACGCTTGTAGTAGGCGCATCGATAATTGCCGCTTTACCATACACCGACTTCAGAAGCTCCATCTATAACTTCTCATCCGCGTTATCAACTCTTGGATTAACCGTCTTTGATTTCGACGTTAATGGAACAGTGGTCCATTCATTCTTGGATTATAAGCACTGCTTGCAGGCAAACGGTGAGTCTCTTGTCCCATATAACATCATGCTCGTGGACTGCACGATCGGTATGATGTTTGCCCGATTGGAGATCTTCATCTGCATCTATGCCGCTAAAGGATTGTTCTTCGACCCACTCGTCAGATTCTATTCAGATGGAAGATATAGAGGATTAATTCATAGGCTAAAACGTGACAGAACCGCTGCAATTAGCCACGAAAACCTCGTCAAAGCGGAAGCAATTGACATCATCATCGAAGAATATGGCGCATTATCTAAAGCGATAATCGAGAAAGAGGGAACTCACGCTAAGCTTAAGATGAAGGATGTTCTTGCCATTATGGAGAAGAAGAGGAACGAACTCATCCAGCTTTCTCAAGAAACCGAGAACGAGCAATTGAAGACCAAATACATCCAAATGGCTTCTGATATTAACGCTTACTTGCCTCTAAGAAGAAGGGTATAAATACACCTTGATATAACAAATCAATTGGGGTATCATTACCGAGCCTAGGGGATTGGTTCAGTGGTAGAACAGAGGTCTCCAAAACCTTTGATGAGGGTTCGATTCCTTCATCCCCTGCCAGACAACAAACACGCTCAGTCGAAAGGCTGAGCTTTTTGTTTGCCAAAAGAAATATAAAAAAAGTGTAATTTTGTTTTGACTCTCCCGTTAGGGTAGAATTTAGAGTAGTGTCCAGGAGGAAAGAAACATGCTTAAGATAGGTGAATTCTCAAAGGTTGCAAAGACTACAATCAAGACTCTTAGATACTACGACGACATAGGATTGTTTAGACCTAGCTTTGTCGATGAGAACGGGTATAGATACTATGAACTCGAACAACTAAAGGATTTGCTGAAGATTATGGAACTGCGTTCTCTCGATTTGCCAATCGAAGATATTCTAGAGATCTTTGACGGTGGAGATGAGAAGCGAATCCTCGCTGAGCACGTTAAATACCTAGAAGGCGAGAAGAAAAAGAAAGCCTCACAGATAACCTCCTTAAAAAGAATATTGAAAGGAGCAAAAACAACTATGGAATTCAAATCCACAATCAAAACGATCGAAGAGAATATCGTATACTTCAGACACGGCGTCATTGTATCAATGGAGAACATGTTCGACTTCGTCTTAGCAACAGGTGCCGCATGCGGCAAACTCAATCCAAACCTCAAGTGCAAGAACTATTGCTACGTCACATACACCGCAGGTGAATACAAGGAAAGCGACATCGAACTCGAGTATGTCGAGGCAGTTGAAACTAGAGGCGTAGAAGGGGATGGCGTTAAGTTCAGAGTTGATCCCGCAATCAAAGCGTTATGCGTCGAGGTCAAAGGCCCTTACGCCAACTTGGCAGCGGGCTATGAATTCGTGCTCAACGAAATCAAAGAGAAGAACCTCAAAATCGCTGCACCGATAAGAGAAGTCTACATCAACGGATGCTGGGACAAAGAAAGCGAAGACGAGTATTTAACAGAGATTCAGATCCCGATTGAGTAGTAATCCCTACAAAAACAAACTAGATCCGACTTGAATCGGGTCTTTTTTAATGCGAACATTTGTTTTGAAATTCGTCATTTTGTAAAAATAAGGTTGCAATATAGAATTAACAATTCTAAGAATAAGTGTCTTTCCAACAATATATCGGTAGCAAAACATCGATAAGGAAAGAGCATAAAAGTCAATGTTCATACGCACATGAGCAATTAACCTTTGCGCATTGCGTTTTATTAAGAAAGGAGGATCCCCATGATTGAAATCAAGAACCTGAGCAAGTACTACAACAACGGTGGCGTAACTACTCTTGGACTCCACAACATCAACCTGTCATTCGAGAAGAATGAGATAGTGGGTATTGTCGGTGAATCAGGATCCGGTAAATCAACCCTTTTGAATGTAATCTCCGGCATGGACTCTTACGATGACGGCGAAATACTCTTCAACGGCGAAGAGACAAGCTATTTCGACGAAAGAGATCGTGACGAGTTCAGAAAGAAGAACGTCGCATTCATCAACCAGAATTACAACATTATCGATTCATATTCCGTTTTAGAGAACGTCACCCTTCCATTGATCATCAATGGCATGAGTGAGAAAGAGGCTATCGAGAAGGCGAAAGTCTTAATCGAGAAAGTCCATCTCTCCCACAGAATTAGATCCAAAGGCAGCCAGTTATCAGGCGGCGAAAAGCAGAGATGCGTCATCGCTAGAGCGTTAGCGAAGGACACCCCAATCCTTGCGTGTGATGAGCCTACGGGAAACCTCGACTCCAAGTCAGGTGAGGACATCATCAACCTCTTGAAGGAAGTATCCGCGGGCAAGTTGGTCCTCATCGTCACACATAACGAGGAACAGGCCGACCCAATACTCACAAGAAAGATTAGAATTCACGACGGACAAGTCGCGGAAGACATCTCAATGGGTCAATCCTCATCTATTGATGAAGAAGTCGTCAAACCGGCTGAAATCAAGAAGAATAAGTGGCTCCAGCTCTCAATGGCATGGAAGAACATCAAAGGCACCCCAAAGAAGAACATCTTCTCAACGATTGTCTTCACCGTTTTCTCATTCGCCATGGTATTCCTTTATCTCCTCGCATCACAAAGTGGTGTCGAGGCCGGATACAGCAACTCATCTCACTACGCTAACATGGCGCGTGATAGGGTTATCGTCTACAATGCCGACCACTCCCCAATCAACCCTGATAAGTTCAATTCCGTTGACGGCAAACAATACGAGAATGCCTTCTACGAGGATATGAATGTATCCCTTATCGGAACCAAGACAAGCACGACAGTCGTAATGTCATTCCAGTTCCCTAGCAACGCCGCTCTCTCCTATATGGAAGATCAGAGTGAGACGCAAAACATCTATCCAAACGTGGCGGTGGTTGTGGGATCTGACTATTATGGCGGATTCAGCGACTATGATATGGGCACCAATATGTACATCGGACGCCGTATGGGATATTCAAACACTTACCTCGATATCGGCACCGTTCACCTTAACAGCCTTTGGCAGGCAGACGGCATAACAACACCTATCCTCGTTTTCAATGAGAATGACGCCAATATGTCATTGATGAACAAGCTGTTCACCAACTATTACATATTGGATACAGTTACAACCGCCACCGGCGAGAAATACACATCTTCAACCGCAGTGCTTGATTTTAACTCAGGCGCTAAGACAAGCACATCTGAGGCGAAAGTAACAAAGAACACCCTTATTTACAAAGGCAATAAGACGATGACTGCACCAGCAAGTGTCACCGCTACAATCGGAGGCCTTTACGCTGTTGATTTCACCGACTTCAATTTCGTTACTCAACCTAGTGATTCCGACCAGGATGCATTTGAGTTCATCTGCGCAAAAGCCGCCTTACCAACTGAGTGCTATGAACTAACAATCTACACAGAAAACATTAAATCTGTGCAGAAAATAGCCAAATCAGCGGGATATGAGACAATCGTACCTAGCCGTGCACAGTCCGAGAATGCAAGATCAAAGAACATCTCTAGAATCATCACGATAATGCTCTATGTCTTGGTCACCATCACCGGATTCATCCTTACATTCGCTGTCTACGGAATCTTGTCTCGTGTCTATCTCACAAAGACAAAAGACTTCACCATCTTCCGTTCGCTCGGCGTTCTCAAGAAAGACCTTCGCGGCGTCGTATCGCTTGAAGTTGCCTTCATCGCAATGATATCAAGCGTTATCTCGATAGGAGGAATCCTCATCTTGGGATGCGTCACAGACTACTTCCACACGTTAATATCCGCTGCACCTATATGGTCGTATTTCTTCTTCTTTATCGTGTTGCAGCTGCTCGCACTCATAATCTCTAACAGATTCAATAAGAGACTGTTCAAGTTGACCATCAACGATTCTCTTAAGGAGGAAAGAAGATGATTAAGCTAACTAAACTCAACAAGTACTTCAACAAGGGAAAACGCAACGAGATTCACGTTATCAACGACGCAACCCTTGAGCTTCCAGATAGCGGAATAGTAACCTTCTTCGGTCATTCCGGTTCCGGTAAGACAACCCTCTTGAACGCCATCGGTGGTCTCGACTCATTCAAGGGTCGTATCCAGTATGACGACACGGTCATCAAGAACTACAAGATGGGTAAAATCGATGAATGGAGAAGCAAAAACGTTGGATATGTCTTCCAAAACTATGACTTGCTCCAGAACGAATCCGTCTATGATAACCTCGCAATTGCCCTATCAATCATCGGAATTAACGATAAAGATGAGGTTAAAGCGAGAATCGAATACGCTTTAAAGGCAGTCGGCCTCTTCAAATACCGCAAGAAGAAAGCATATGCTCTCTCTGGCGGTCAGATGCAGAGAGTCGCAATCGCTCGTGCACTCGTCAAGAAATGCAAGATCCTCATCGCTGATGAGCCTACAGGAAACCTCGACTCCGCAAACACAATCGAGGTCATGAACATCCTCAAGTCCATCTCCAAGAACACTCTCGTCCTTTTGGTCACACATGAAAAGAACATCGCTGACTTCTATTCCGATCAGATCATCGAAATGGAAGATGGAAAGATCGTTTCTGTAAGAGAGAACGATTCAAACGATGCCATTCTCCAGGAAGAACACAGCAATGCCGTCTACCTCGGCGACATGGATATGGTCGAACAGGACGGAGGCACCATCAGTTTGACCATCTACAAAGAACCTGGTGATGATTCAAAGAAGCACATCGACGTCTTCAT
>DCHU01000029.1:11061-33375 GCA_002314915.1 Caryophanales bacterium UBA1744 | reverse complement strand
CTTAAGATCATCGACGGCAAGAGAAAAACCATCGTCAAGAACGAAGAGTCTGCCGTCACATATGACAACTCATTCTACGATGACACAAAGAAGGGAAAACGTGGCTTCAAAGCTCTCCTCAATTCCTTCTTAACCTCATGGGTATCGTTATTCTCCGGAAACAAAAAGAGAACCAAGTTCCTCTATGCTTCCATGTTTATGATGGGTCTTATCTTCGCGGTCGCCTCAGTCTCCTATGTCAATAACACGATGACAGACGACTCCCAATTTGGATATGCGGATGGCTATTATGGCGTCCTCAATCTCAGATGGGGTGACGAAGATGTCATCTACGAGGCATATGACAAAGGCCATATCACAAACGTTGAGATGATGTATGGAACATACCTCACATACCAAGAAGACATCACTTTTACAGAGTATATCTCTTCAGATTTCAACGCTTTGAAGCTCCCATTCGACAAGGAAAAAGTTGATATCAAATATGGAAGAGGAGTCGAAAACGACGGAGAAATCGTCATCTCAGAGAACCTCATCGAGAACCTCATGAGAGACTTCTCAACCTCAACAACAAAGCAATCGTTCCTCGGGAAAAGGATAAACGATCAATATAATGATAAGATCATGACAATCGTCGGAATATCCACGAATGATCGCAACGTTGTCTACATGTATAGCGACTCGATTGCGATGGAGCGTGTCTACACTTATGAGGGACAAGCCGCCCACATCACAAAAGAAATTGAGCAGGGTCATTACACGGTCACAAAAGGACGTGATGTCGTTGATGACGTCAACGTCAAGGAGTGCCTTGTCTTGGACACGATGGTTGAAGGAATGACTTACTATACCCCAGACGATATGCAAATCGTGGTTCCAGATGGTGGTTTCGTATGCGATGGAAGCGAGAATGTTGGTGGATACACGGTCGTTGGAACATTCAAGTTCGACAAAGAGTTGTATTGCTCAGACGCCGCGCTTCTCACCAACCAAACAAATCTTAAAGCGGTATCCATGGGATCATACTTCAATGATTATACCGGTTATAACGAGCTCACATCTTACATAGTAAAGGGCTCTGAACCTAAGAAGTCTAACGAGATTGTTGTCTCAGCTTACTGCGAGTACAAAATCGGTGACAAAATCACTTCAAACGAACAGGAATACACGGTCGTCGGTTTAGTATCTGGTGGATACTACACACAGACTTACGGACCATTCCTCGACAAGAACATCGCAAACGTCAACTACAGCATCACCTACTGTCTCTTTGAAACAAACGATGTAAAGGCTGCGAAGGATTTCTTTGAAACAAAAGGAATGACATTTGACACAACCTACAACATCCAATACAAAGAGAAGGTCGCGAGCGAAGCCTCTTCTAGAGCCGTGTTCCTTACCATCTTCGCCGTTTGCTTTGCAATCGCGGGATTATTCATCTTCTTCATCATGAGAAGCCGCACACTGGCTGATATCTACACAATCGGCGTCTACCGTTCGCTTGGCTCCAAGAGAGCAGGTATCGTTGGAAAGTACATGCTCGAATCCATGATACTCACGACTGTGTTCACAATCACCGGATACATCATCGGCTGCGTCGTCTATAGCGGACTGTCAACGCTCATCAATAGCGTATTCGGCACTGTTGTCGCGATGACAAGCGTCCCTGTGTTCCTCCTCATCGGACTCGCGATATTCGCTGTATCAACATTCATCGGAACTCTCCCAATCATGACGTTGTTCTTAAGAACACCAGCTCAGATCAAAGCGAAGTACGATATTTAACAATCAACTTTAAAGGGGACCCAATCGGTCTCCTTTTCTTTATTTCAAAATAGTGAACAAGTCACTATTAATGTGATAATCTTTAAATATGGAAGAACCAGTAATCAAAGACAAAAAAGAGAGAACTCTCGGACTCCTGTTCATGAAGATATTCGGACTCGTTATCTGCGCTTTTTCTGTTGTGATCATCATTCTTCTAAACATCTACACAGACTGGAATTTCTGGGCAAAATGCGGACTTGTTGCCCTCGATATCCTTTTTGGAGCCTCAGTTTTCTTCTCCGCCTGGTACATCAAAAAGAAGAATCTCAAATCATCAAAGCTCTTCATTGATGACTTGCAGGAAGGGAAGATAAAGAAAGAGCCTAAGGTCAAACCTAAGTTCACTGAATACGAGAACCTCCAGATCGCAATAAACACATTTGCCCTAGCGAGCTCACTATACCTGCTTGGAGTATCCATCTACGGAACCATCTGCTGGTCGGATTCATCGAACCTCTCAGCATATTGCTGCACGATGATATGCGGAGGCGGAATCGCCCTCATGACAGTGCTCAATCTATCATTCTGGAAAAAGAAGACATGGTTCCCTGTTTTTAGAGATGTGGCCTCATTCGTATCCATCCTTCCAGCCGTCTTTTCAATCTCCAATATCCCCATGGGAACTAGAGTTGGAGGATTCACTTTAATCTACTGCATCATCCTCGCCGCCCAATGGGCAATGACCTCTGTTGCGGCCCATAGAAAACCGGTTGAGAATTAAAATAAGCAATTTGTTGCATTATTTTACATATAAGAACAATTTGTAGTATTATTCCTTTACCTTTTTTAGGAGGACATTATGAAAAATAGAGTTTTACCTATTTTTGCTCTCTCAGCATTGTTTATCGCTTCTTGTGGCAAGGTTGTTGTGCCTGGAACATCACAGACAGGTGACACCAAAACATCAGTCCAAGAAACCACTTCTCAGACAACAAGCGAATCAAGCCCTGTTGGATCATCAGCCGATCTCTCTTCAACATCTGAATCGGATTTCGCTGAAGACTTGGATTACGGAACATTCCAGATCGCTACTGAAGTCGTCGGTGGCTATACACAATCCGGCAACACATACACAATCCATAAAGCGGGAACATATAAGATTGCAGGAACCCTCACCGAAGGAAGAATCATCATTGAGACAGACGATGTTGAAGATGTCGTCTTGGAACTCAAGAACTGCTACATCGGCTCAAGCGAGAACTCCCCAATCTACTGTTTGAAGGCAGAAGCCCTCAAGATCAAATCACAGAAGACATCAGTCAACTACATCATCGACGGACGTGCGGAAAAGACCGTTGATGACGATGCTCAGGGTGGTGGCGCTATCTATTCCAAGTGCGACACCAACTTCACAGGCTCAGGAACACTTAATGTCTTAGGCTCATACAACAACGGAATCCATGTCACAAAAGACCTCAAGGTTAAGACATCGACAATCAATGTCCAGTCAGCAAACCACGCTCTTAAAGGCAACGACTCAGTTACCATCACATCCGGAAACATCACCTTATACGCAATAGGTGGCGACGGAATCAAAACAGACGACTCAGATATCTCATCAAAGGGAAATCAGAGAGGAATTGTTAAGATTCTTGGCGGTGAAACCAACATTTATTCATGGGGAGACGGCATAGATGCCTCATACGATGCAATCGTTGAAAATGGCACAGATGAGGATACCGGCGAGACCACAATCCCTACACTCAATATCTACACAAACAAGTTCGCAGATCTCTCAACCAGCGTGATTCCAGAGGCTGAAGGATTCTACATTAGAACAAAGTCGGCAGCATACTCAGCAGATTATAGATACGCAATCCAGTTCAAGGATTCATCCGAAAAGACATCTTGGGCAAACACAACATACAGCGTCTCTGCAAACTCATATGCTTACTATACCTGCGAATTCCCAGAAAATGCGATTTCATTCAAGGTCTTCAAATTCAAAGCAGGTGCACAAAACAGTGACACAAGCTACGAGTGTGCAATGACTGATTTCGCCACAAAGAACTCTTTCTACAACACATTCACATTCTCTGAATCGGGAAATACGATCACTGAGGGCGGATGGTGTGATTACACGACCTCAGTAAATGCCTCAACTGTTAAAAATGGCCCTGGTGGCGGTGGCGGCTGGGGTGGCCCAGGCGGTGGTGGCTTTGGAGGCGAAGGAAACACTGACAAAGCAACAGACTCCGCAAAAGGAATCAAAGCCAACAACGCAATCGCAATCAACGGCGGCGTCACATACATCAAAGCATATGATGATGGACTCCACGCTAACTACTATCAGGACAGCGTTCTCTTAGAGAATGGAGAAAAGGGAACCGGTGATGTTAACATCACAGGCGGAACCCTCAAAGTCTACGCATCGGATGACGGACTCCACGCAGATGGATATATGAATATCAAAGGTGGTAACGTCACAATCGAAAGCGCATATGAAGGAATCGAAGGAAGCGTCATCAACGTCTCTGGCGGTGTCACAAAAGTCTATGCAACAGATGATGGACTTAACGCAGCAAATAAGGCTAACCTCACACCATCGGTCAACATCACAGGCGGATTCCTCGATGTTGCAGTCAATCCAAGCGGTGACACAGACGGCATCGACTCAAACGGCGACTATAAGCAGTCTGGCGGAATCGTCGTCACAAAAGGTCCAAACAACACAATGATGTCCGCTCTCGACTGGGGTGACAACAACAACTCAGCAACAGTCTCAGCTGGAACCCTCATTGTCTTCGGAAGACCTGGAGGAACAGTCAAGACAAGCGGCAGCGTCAAATCATCCAACACATCTAAGACTCGCAGCGGTAAAGTCAGCTTCACAGTTGATGGAGTCGCATATGAAGCGGATTGCTACAATCACTCATACTCAAACCAGTACCTCTACACAGATCAGACGGTTGTTCTCTAATCAATAATAAAAGTCCCAGCGAATGGGGCTTTTTCTTATGATTTGCAATAAAAAATGGGCGATTGCTCACCCATTCTTTTCTGTTTATTCTTCTTCAGCGTCGATTCTTGTTATGCTCTTGAACTCGACATCACTATCATCTTTGCTTCCATAACCAGAATATGTTCCATCACCGTTGTTTGTGATGCTGAACCAATATTCTTTGTAGCTGAAGTTCATAGTGTTGCCGCTCGAGGCATAAGAGTAGGTATCATCTTCTCCATCGACCATGACGTTGCCATCCTCATCAAGAATGAATGTGAATGTTGTGTCATCCTCCAAGACGATTTCCCAGGTCCCAGCCCAATAGTATTCATCTTCCTCTTCGACAATCTCTGCCCCAAGGTTTGCGATTTGCAACTGGTAGTAGCTATATCCTTCTTCGGTTATTGGGGATGTGAAGATGACAACGATATCGCCTTTGCTGTATTGGTAGATTGTAGTGTCGTCTTCCTTATCGGAGTAATCCAATTTGTATCCCGCGTTGGTCAACTGAGTCTTGTATTCAGCCTCCATTGTCTCTTCTTTTCCTTCAACTAAGTCGATGATTGCAAGAAGTCCTTTGTACCACTTGTCATCATCTCCAGGGACCTGCATCTCATAGAAGAATTCAACGCCAAGGTTTCCTGTATAGAGTGGCACTTCTTCGCCGGCTACTTCAAGGCATGCATCCGCTAAGGAAACGCCCTTCTCAAAGCTACTTGATTCTGTGATATAAGCTGAGGCTTTGCCATTAACGTATCTGAACATGATGTCACAGACGTTGACGACGCTGCCTGCGGATAATCCTTCGCCTACCATATCAACCCAGCAAGATCTGACATCCTGAGAGCAATCAGCGGTGAATACGATTGGAAGTTCGTAGTTCTTGCCACAGTATGTATAAGTGAGATTGATGGTCTCTTCTTTTCCAGGCTGCTCACTAACTGTTCCGCCGGTGAATGTAGCGCCCATAAGTGCGAGTTTTACGCCGTTGTTGTTCTTTGCGTATTCTGGATCGCCAAAGTCATAGAAATATGATTCAGCATCACAGATTTCAACAGCGGTGTCGTAGTTCCAATCGTCTTTATATTCGACGTTCTTGATATCTTTTAAGATGGTGTGTCCATCTTTTGAGTCTATAGTTGCAGTGAAATCCACTAACTGTGCATAATGCTCAGCGATAGTTCCGAATGCAGAAACCTCTGTTGTTTCGAAACCAATGTAAGGTGATACTGAAGCAGTTAAACCGATGCTATTGCAGTTCTCACCAACGACGCTTGAGATAGCCATATCTGTAAAGTTATATGTCTCTCCCTCGTATAAGTTGTGTCCTGTTCTGCTGACCAACTTGATGTCATCGTATCCTGGAGTTGGTATTTCATCTAATTCGTTGATGTAGTTCTCGAGGATTGAGTCTTTTGTTGTGCCGACATCTTTGAATTCGACGGTTGCCCAAATAGCGTCTTTATCGATCGGTCCTTCCTCCTCTTCTGACATACCATAGTATGTGATTCCAGAAATGACACCGTCATCAAGTGTGATATCGATGCCGCCGGTTCCGTAACCGAACATGAAGTAGCCCATTGTGGTGTTGACTACGCTTAGGAATCCGAGGATCTGCTCTTCGTCATCCGAGTGGTATACGCCCTTTTCGACTTTCTCGAATTTTGTCTCATCGAAATATGTGGTTAGAGAAGCTGCCTCCTTTAGGTCCTCATCTGTGAAATCTCTTCTTCCCCTCAAATAGATATATTCGCCTTCATCTTCGTTGATTCTGCCTTCGACATAATGATCGAAATAGTGATAAGTATCCTTATCCTTCGCGATCTTTGCATAACCTACAGTCTGATAAACATATTGATTGGCAAAGTAGTTATCAGAAACTAATAAGGTTGGGCAGTAATCATCACCGTCATTCGTGCTGAATACCGCTGTGTAGTTCGTGCCAAAATCGTTAAGTGCTTTTCCAAGATCTGTCTTATAGTCAGACTTGTTTCCCTTTCCGCCAAAGTTGCAGGCGGAAAGCAAAAGAACGAGTGATGTTGACACCATTAATAAACGTGATTTTTTCATCTCTTTTCTCCTTAAAGTGATTGTTAGTCGCGTCTAATTTAGCACTAATTGACAATATGAAAAGTATTAAATGACTATTTAACTGAGAATTTACAAAAATGGCCAGTTTGTTAGACATGTTGTATAAAAAAACAGCCAATCGGCTGTCTTTAGTTAACTTTGTTTACTATTTGAGTTCCCTTTTTATACTGGTCAATTGCATCAAATGCACAATCAACCATAGCGGTGACCGCTTCCTCAGTGAAGAATGCATAGTGCTGAGTGATAAGGACATTCGCGAACTGTTTGAGGTACATGATGCTCTTTTTTCTAGCAAGTCCATCAACCTCAGTTCCAATAGCGATGTGGCTAACTCCATCCTCGCCTTCGATTGTGTCCAAAGCAAGTGAACCGATATGTAATGACTCAATGCCATCAATCAAGGCTTCGACGTCAAGTAATGGTCCTCTTGCGGTGTTGACGATGATGACACCTTTCTTCATCATCTGGATTTCCTCGAATGAGACCATATGGTAGTTGTCTTTGGTTAGTGGGCAGTGGAATGAGATGATGTCACAAGTCTTATAGATATCCTCTAAAGATGTGTATTTAGCATATCCCTTAACGGACTCATTCTCGTACAAGTCGTAACAGACTATCTCACATCCGAATCCGGATAATTCTCTAACCACCTGTGAACCGATTTTACCGGTTCCGATGATTCCGACCTTCATATTATGAAGTTCTTTGCCCATGACACCTCCGAGCGAGAAGTCATTAACAAGGGCCTTACAGATGGAAATCTTTGCCTTTCGCATGGCGATAAGCATGAGCATGATGGTGAAATCCGCGACATTCGTGGATTCATATCTTGCATTGGTGACGGCAATGCCTTTTGATGCAGCATACTTAGTATCGATGTACTGGTATCCAACCGTTCTTAAGGCGATGAGTTTGCAGTTCTTTAAACTATCGATTGTCTCGTTGCTGACGTTATACATTGGGGCAAGAGACACAATCTCATATTTAGAGATATCCAAATCTTTTGGGGCATTGGCGAGTTCGAACTCGAACAAGTCTGCCTCAAGGCCATATTTGGCCAAGTTGTTTTCAATTATTGGTTTAGCGTAATCCGCTACATTGAAGAAAGCTATCGTATTCATACCCGGCTATTATATATGAAAAAACGGGTGATTTAAGACAAATCTACCCGTTATATGTTCAAGTGCTTGGAAATTACTGCAATTCCTCGCCATTAGCCTCTAAAGCGGCCTCGCGATACTCTAAACTTGGATTCTTAAAGATGAGTCCTACGATGTAATGGGATGCTGGAACCATAAGTGTTGTTAAGAGCATAGCCCAAGCGACGTCTGTTAAGAAGTGAGCGCCAATTCTAATACGTAAGTATGCAACGACTGCTGTATAGAACATAGTTGCGCCGAATGCGATGCCATAGACGTGCTTCTTGTTTCTGGCCAAGCTGACAGACATGAATGTTGGAAGAACGATGATGAGCGATGCTGTGTTTGTGTGTCCAGATGGCCATGACTTGATGAGGTCTTTTGATTCAGCGGTGATGTGACCCATTGTGATTTCTGTATCCCACCATGCTGGCTTGTGGAAGAAGTTCCATTCCCACCAGTTCTGGTATTTATTCAAACCGATTGCTAAAGTGCCATTTTGAGCGTTGTCATAGACCATTGCTCTATATCTAGGTCTATAAGCGATCTTCTTTAAGATGAAGGTGATGAGAATCATACAGACGAAGACACCTGCGAACATCGCGATTGATTTAACGATTAACTCTTTGGACTTGATGGATTTATCAATCAATGCGGTGTATCCGACGAAAGCGCCGATCTCAAAAACGGATGCGATTAAGTATCCTGCCCATGTAGGCAATGCCCACGAATAGCCTGCATGGCCTGCAGCCTCATCCGCGCAGAAATAGATTGCAACGATGATGAAGAAGGCTGGGATTCCGATGCCGAGGAGCTTCTGCCACCATTTGTTTTCTTTCTTGACCAAGGCCACGAAAATCATGGAACCAATGGCTGGTAAAGCACTAAATCCGAACAAATATCCAAACGATTCGCAGGTTTTTCCGAGGAAATTGTTAGGATTTACGATTGCTTCGGATATTGCTAAATCAGCGAATGAGCCAACGATAATCAAAATCAATAACACGGCCCATGACGCAACGAACCACCATAACTTGAATGGTCCAATCTTTTTCTCAAAGAATTTCATATAAATCTCCTACCCATACAGGTGAGCACATAAAGTATAGAAAAGAAAAACGCCTCAGTACACCAAATTTGATTTAACTGAAGCGTTATTTGTTTTTGGATTACTTAGCTAATAAGCAAGCGTCGAGTTCTGCCTCGATTGCTTTTCTATCCATGTCTTTGCCGATGAAGACGATTTTGTTCATCTTATCGCCGACTTCTTTATCCCACTCAGCAACGACGTCTGGGTTTGCTTTGAGAATCTGAGCCTGCTTGTTTGGAGACATGCATGAGACCCATAAGCCTGCATCGCCTAATCTCTTCTGCTTGCCAGCCTGCTCAAACATGAACATATGCTTGCGGTTCTCGCTCATCCAGATGACGCCTTTTGAACGGATGATTGTCTTGTGATAGTTCTCCTCAACCCACTTGTAGAATAAAGCGGTGTCGAATGGTTTTCTTCTCTTGTAGACGAAAGTCATGATGTTATATTCAAGAACTTCGCCCTCTGGCTCATCTTCCTCTTCCTCGATTTCCTCAAGTCCTTTGATCCAAGCTGGGGATGATGCTGCCTTTTCGAAGTCGAATGAACCTGTGTTGAAGACCTTGTTCAACGCGACCTTGCCGTCGACTGCCTCAAGGATTTCTGCCTCTGGCTGAAGTGCTCTGATGACTGTCTCGACTTCCTTTAATTCGTCTGTAGAGACTAAGTCGCACTTGTTAACGACGATCTTTGTGCAGAATTCGACCTGCTGGATGATGAGGTTCTCGATATCGTCTTCCTCAATGTCTTCCTTCATGAGGTCTCTTCCTGAGCCGAATTCATCGACGAGTCTTGCTGCGTCGACAACTGAGACTAAGTTATCAAGGATAACCTGGAATCCGAAGTCTTTCTGCTCTGTGACTCCTGCAATGTATTCAATTGTATTAACAATTGGTACTGGTTCGCAGATACCTGAAGCCTCGATGAGGATGTAGTCATATCTTCCATCCTGTGCAAGATTGATGATCTGCTTCATTAAATCTTCTTTGAGTGTGCAGCAGATGCAGCCGTTCTGAAGTGGAACTAAGCTGTTGTCTGTGACGTTGACCAAACCGCCTGATGCGATTAAGTCTGCATCGATATTAACTTCGCCAATGTCGTTGACGATGACTGCGACCTTTAATCCTTCCTGGTTTGTTAAGACGTGGTTCAATAAGGTTGTTTTACCAGCGCCGAGATAACCAGTGAGTAATGTAATAGGGACAATTCTTTTTGCCATATTTTCTAATTCCTCCTAATTTCGCCACTTGATTATACTATCAAAACTCTACGTATCAAATTTATTGCACAATAAAGTGCAACAAAATAGATGAGCAAATACATTGAAATATACCGGAGGGGGGTATATAAATATGGCGAGGTAAATGGTATGTCAAATTGCTGTTGTGATACAAAAAAGAGCACCAAAAGAACTGATGCTGATAAGAAAGATTTAGTCGCTAGGGTTAATAGAATAGTTGGTCAGATGAATGGTATTTCCAAGATGATCGAGGATGATAGATACTGTGGAGATATTATCATTCAGCTATCTGCTATAGATAAATCTATAAAATCGCTTTCCAATGTCATCTTGGATAAGCATTTGCATACATGTGTCGAGAAAGCCGTAAAAGATGGCAACGATGAAGTTCTCGATGAAATCGTCTTAATGTTCAAGAGGTTCCAGTAATGAAAGAGAAATTTGACGTTCAAGGCATGTCCTGTGCAGCTTGCCAGGCTCATGTTGATAAAGCGGTCTCTTCACTTCCTGGAGTTATCAAGTGCAATGTTAATCTCCTTTCCAATTCGATGGAAGTCGAGTGGGACGAGAATAAAACCAACTCCAAAACAATCGAGAAGGCCGTAAAAGATGCAGGTTATTCTGCATCGATTAAAACGAAAGAAAAAACAAAGAAGAAAGACTATTCATTAGCAAAGCTAATACTGTCTTTGGTTTTAATGCTCACGTTTATGTATGTGTCCATGGGTCATATGTGGGGTTGGCCAATCCCAGGATTCATGGATCCTATGATGAACTACAGAGAAGGAACACTTTGGTTCTGCGTAGTCCAGTTCATTTTGACCGTCCCTGTCATAGCTATTTACTTCAATCAGTACGTTATTGACGGTTTTAAGAAGCTTTTTAAGGGAAAGCCTAATATGAACTCATTGATTTCAGTCGGAGCCTTAGCGTCCCTGATTTACGGCATTGTTGTAATTGTTAGAGTTTTTAATCTATGCAGAGTTCTTGTTGGTGGTAGCGCAGGTGCTGAAGAATCCATAAAAGAACAGATGATGTCATATAGCCACAATCTATATTTCGAATCGGCATCAATGATATTTACTTTAGTAAGTTTGGGAAAATACTTTGAATCGCTCTCGAAAAAGAGGACAACTAAAGCAATCGAAGGTTTGATTGGACTCGCTCCGCAGGAAGCGACAGTGGAAAGAGAAGGAATCGAAATAGTTGTTCCAATAGAAGAAGTCGTCGTTGGTGATATCGTTGTTTGTAGAAAAGGCGATAGAGTGCCGGTTGATGGTGTGGTTGTTGAAGGAACCGCATCTTTTGATGAATCATCCATTACAGGTGAGTCAATTCCTGTTCAAAAGTATGTCAACAATAAAGTGTTTTCTTCTACGATTTTAACAACTGGGTTTATAAAATTTAGAGCAGAGAGAGTCGGTAATGACACTTCAATTAATACAATCATCAGACTAGTTGAGGAAGCCTCAAACTCAAAGGCGCCTATCTCTAAGATGGTTGATAAGATATCGTTGTATTTTGTTCCAGCTGTTTTTGGAATTGCTATTATTTCCGGCCTAATCTGGGTTGCGGTTACGAGGGATTGGCAATATATGTACGAGGTGCCAATTACTGTATTAGTTATTGCTTGTCCGTGCGCACTGGGACTTGCTACTCCAGTAGCCATTATGGTTGGCTGCGGTAAAGGCGCTCAGAACGGCTTATTGATCAAAAATGCCGAGATTCTTGAAAAAGCACACTCAATTGGAACCGTTGTATTTGACAAGACAGGAACAATTACAGAGGGCAAACCAGTAGTTACAGATTACATTGTTTTGGGCGATGACCTTATTAAAAGCGTCATTCAAATTGAAGGCATGAGTGAACACCCATTATCGAATGCTATTTGTGAGTTTAGAAAAGATGTTGCAATCACCTCAATCGTAAATTCATTTGAGGCTATCGATGGAGTCGGCGTAAGGGGAATAGTGGCTGACAGAATCATTACAATTGGCAATGAAAACGCGATTAAAGAGTCAAATAACAAAGCAAATGCAATAGAAATCGGCGCAAAACTTTCTTCTGAAGGGAAAACCGTTCTATATATCGTTTCCGAAAATACCGTACATGGAATAATCGCAATTAAGGATGTCGTTAAAGAATCATCAAAGTATGCTATCTCTCGTTTGACTGCGATGGGAATCAAGACTGTCATGTTGACCGGAGACAACGAAAAGACCGCTAGGGTTATCGCCGACGAGGTCGGCATTAGCGATGTGATCGCTCAGGTGTTGCCAGTAGATAAAGCTAACGTCATCAAAGGACTGACATCAGATAAAGGTTACGTTGCAATGGTTGGCGATGGTGTTAATGACGCAATCGCACTAACTAGCGCAGATGTCGGTATTGCGATTGGCGCAGGTTCCGATATTGCTCTTGAATCATCAGATATAGTCCTTATGCATAATGACCTCGCTGATGTTGCCAATGCAATATCACTATCCAAGGCTACTATGAGAACCATTAAGATCGGATTATTCTGGGCGTTCTTCTATAACTGCGTTTGCATATTGATCGCGACGGGAGCGTTTGCACCATTAGGTCTAACCATCAACCCAATGATAGGCGCAGCGGCAATGTCTATATCAAGCGTTTGCGTAGTCACGAACGCATTATTACTTAATTTATGGAAACCAATGAAATATGTGTCAACCAAAAAAGAGGAGGAAATACCTATGGACAAGACATTAACATTTAAAGTTGAAGGCATGATGTGCAAGCATTGTGTCGCACACGTAACAAGTGCAATCCAGGCAGTTGTGGGCGTAAAAGCGGTGGAAGTCTCTCTTCAGAACAATTCCGCTACAGTTACAGGAACATTTGATCCTGAAGATGTGATTAAAGCTGTAACTGAAGCTGACTATAAGTGTACTTTATAAGGGTTTTTGTAATCTTCCGATAATTTTTACCGATAAAAGATACCGATTTATAGACAAATAACATTTTTAAGTGTATCTTTTGTTCTCGGGAGAAAATCCGTTATGAAAGTTTACTCAAAAAATCAGTTACAAAGATACCCAATATACTTAAAGTTCTTCAAAGAATTACAGGAAGAAGGAATTACAGAAATCTCTTCTCCAAAAATCGCTGCTGAACTCGGTTACAGCGAGGAGCAGATTAGAAAAGACCTTCAGGCCATTTCAAATGAGCCAGGACGTCCTAAGAAGGGAAGAAGCGTCGCCAAGTTAATCGAAACACTTGAATCGTTCCTCGGTTACAGAAACTCAGTGAATGCAGCCCTCATCGGTTGTGGTCACCTCGGTTCAGCATTGCTCAACTATCCTAACTTCGATGATATGGGATTGACCATTGTCGCAGGATTCGATATCAGCCCAAATAAAGTTGGACGTGATATGGGTGGAAAGCACATCTATCACCTCGACGATTTCGAGACAGTGTTCCCAACATTAGACGCAAAGATCGTTGTTCTCTGCGTCCCAGCTGAAATTGCCCAGTCATCACTTAACCTTGCGGTCAAGAATGGCGCTACAGCTATTTGGAACTTTGCTCCATGCCACCTCAACGCTCCAACAGGAATCATTGTTGAGACAGTTAACTTAGCATCATCATTGGCAGTCTTATCCCACAGATTAAACAGCAAGAAATAAGTATTAAAAACCCCGGAATTGTAGTAAAACCGGGGTTTTCTTATGCAAAATCTTCGTAAAACGTACCTTATTTGTTGATTGTGTAGGTATATAAGGCTATTGATACGGCGTTATCAAGATTGAGCGAATCTACCTTGGATGACTGAGGAATGATTACAGGTGTGCCAACGTTCAAGAAATCATCTGGAAGTCCTGTTGCCTCGTTTCCAAAGACCAATGTGCATGGTTCTTTGAACTTAACCTCAGGAAGTGTCACCTTTGCCTTTAACATAAATGGATATGCGTTATGCGTAGGGAACTCTTTTTCGTAATCGGCAAATGAGTTGTAGTACTTGAATGGCGTTGAGAATATGGCACCCATCGTGCTTCTGATGGTCTTTGGGTCGAATATATCTGCGGCAGGTCTAATGATTGCGATGCCACCGATATCGAATGCAGCGGACGCTCTAACAATCGTTCCTAAGTTACCCATGTTAGAAGGGTAGTTTAATACGATATGTGATTTTCCCTCAGGCAATTCGCAAGAGAACTTGTTGAACTCTCCGATTACCATGACGTTGTCTTTGTCGGCTAAACCGAAAATCTTCTCATTATTCTCGATAACCTTAACGCTGTTTGAACGTGCCAGCTTGACGAGTTTCTCATATGTCTCATCTCTTTTCTGCTTTGGCGAGATGTAGATCTTTGTTGCGCATTCTGGCTTTCTTAATAAGAGCTCGAATGTAAGGGTTGTTCCTAATGTGTAGGAGATATTTTCTCTTTTATCGTATTTTTGCATACGAATATTATAACTTTTTGGGAAAAAACTTGAATAACTCCTCTATTTATTAGTAAGGAGATATTTTTATGAACACATCTACCACAGTCAAACTTGGGAAAATAACCAAGGACATTCAAAGGAAATTGGGAGTTGATTTCGGAGATAAAGACAAAGTCTATATCCTTGAGAATGAACTCAATGCCATCGCAAATAGCGATCCTGATGGCTACTTAAACAAAATACACGAGGCATCAATCATCATTCAGAAGCCTGACATTGTCTTCTACAGCAAAGAGAAGAAAGTCATCCATCTCGTCAAACTCTATTTCGTCAATGAGTGTTTCAACATCGTTGGAGTTTCCCTCAACAAACAGGGACAATTCTATTTCGCCAAAATGTACGTCTTAAATGACAAAACCAAATACAGTATATTCGAAGGACTAGAAGGCGTGATTGTGTAGTATAATCACCTCATGCCTTTAGACCTATACTTCGAAGACGATCAATACCCATATATCGGGGTTAAAGACACTAGAGACGTTGCCCGCGCCATCATAATGGATGACAACGGTAATTTTGGTCTGCATAGATTGCATGGCATAGATAGATTCGGAGACCGCAACTACTTTGAGACACCTGGAGGAGGGGTAGATGATGGTGAAACGCCAGAAATCGCCGTAATTCGTGAGTGTTATGAAGAAACGGGATATGAGGTTGAAGTGGTGGAATACCTGGGAAAAGTAACGGATTTCTACAATTGCCTCGCTAGAAAGAACATCAGTTACTACTATCTCTGCAAAACAAAATCACCATTTCAAGGCACTCATTTCGCTAGCGAAGGAGACGCATTAATCGCAGAAACTCTCTTCATTCCTATTGATGAAGTAATCCAAAAATATGAGGCTTCTCCTGACACAATGCTCTCAAAAATCGTCAAGACCAGAGAACTGCCGGTCTGGCGTTATGTAAAAGAGTTACTAAATAAGTAAATTAGTCTTTGCCAAAAGTATATCCATTAACTATAATAGTTCAGCGCCTGGCGGTTATGGTGAAGTGGTTAACACAACCGGCTGTGAACCGGTCACTCGCGAGTTCAAGTCTCGTTAACCGCCCCAGACGAAATAAATTATCCCTGGTTAACCGGGGATTTTTTATTACCAATAATGGTATATAATCATTCCCGGAGGAAATGAATATGAAAAAACTCGCAAACACATTTTTCAAAGTCGCAAAGATTTTAGACATCGTTGCAATTGTCGGTTACGCATTCTTGACTGTGGTTAACATTATTGGCTTTGTCAATGAAGTCGACCAATTACTTGCTAAGCAGGCAAGCGGCGCTGAGGAATACATCATTCAAGAGGGAGTACTCTTAGTTGCGTACTCAGTTGTATCGGTTATCACTACAGTTGTCTTCTTGGCATTATGCATCGTTGCATTAGTTTTAGTTGGCAAATGCAAGAACACGCTCAACACAGCCAAATCAAAAGCGGAAGCAAAGAAAATGGCAATTGTCGCAATTGTCACAGGCGCTCTTTCAACGGCATTTGCTGCAGTTGCAGGAATCCTGATGCTTTGCATGAAAGACGAGGACTATGCTTCAAATATTGTTGAAGCAAAGGTTATTGAATAACCATGAAGAAAACAGCATTAACTTTCTTAAAAGTAGCTAGGGTTCTCGATATCGTTGCTATCGTTATCTGTGCTTTGCTATTCGTGCTTTTCGTTATCACTGCATTTGAAAATGCAATTCTTTTACAGGAGAATGCCGCAAGTGGTGTCTCAGAAGAGGACCTCGCAATCACCGCAGCAGCAATTGGAACATTTGCTGGTCTCGCATTGACATGCGCGATCACACTGCCTTGCTGCATTGTCGGTTTTGTATTTGCTAGAAAAGCGACAAATACACTTCAGACCGCTAAGACCAAAGCGGAGGCTAAGAAGATTGCGGTCGCAACCATCGTCACAGGCGCTCTTTCAACAGAGTTCGCTGCTGTTGCAGGAATCCTGATGCTTTGCATGAAAGATGAACACTACGCATCTACAGAACCGGTAGTCCAAGAAATTAAGTAATTAAAGAAACAAATTAGCCCAATCTGTATAGATGGGCTTTTTTGTTTGCATTCGCGTATGCACACAAGGATAATTAAGTGTTACTTGGGAGCAAACTCATGAAAAAGAGACTACTTACATTAATAATCACAGCTGGAGCGTTACTCGTTGCATCATGCGCGCCTACCGTCACATCCACCAGCTCATCTTCATTACCTCCTAGAAGCCATATCACAGACACAACAAGTGAAAATGGCAATGAGAGCGTATCCGAATCTACAGCAACTTCGGAACAAAAGACGTCCTCTGAGCAGAAGTCTTCAACCTCAACAGTAACTCCTCCTGCAGATAGCAAATGGAATGTTAACTTCAGCCAGTATGGTAATGATTTTAGAAGCACTTTAGAGAGCTTAATAACTGCAAAACGCACCAAAAAAATCACTTATAAGGAGTGCCTTGCTACTGGTGCTAAGGCAGCAGCATACCCAGCAGGCTCATCAACTTTTGTCCCTTTCTATCATGACGAATCAAAGACCACAACCCAGTCCGCTTGTAATAGAGAACACACATGGCCAAACTCCCGTGGCTCAGGTGAAACAGGACCTGGTGCAGATCCATTCATCATCAGGCCAACCCTCTCAAGCGAGAACAGCTCACGCGGCAACTATTTCTACGGAAATGAAAAATCAAATGAATGGGATCCAGCATCATGCGGATTCGAAGGCGCCCGCGGAGAAGCAGCAAGAGTCATCCTCTATGCCGCAACCGCATATCACACAGCAAAAGGATTTGAATTATCAAATAATCCAGGCGATGCAACATCTCTTAAGACGATGGGAACTTTAAAGACCCTCTTAAAATGGAATGCAGCATATGCCCCAACCACAATTGAAAAACAGATTAACGAATACCTTTCAAGCAACGGCTTTGGAAGAAACCCATTCGTTGACCATCCTGAATACGCAGATTATATCTGGGATGAAAGTGGTGTTAGAAAAACATCATTTGATGGAACATCAGGCGGCGGTTCAACCGGCGGAGGAGATGTCGAAGTCGTTCCACAGGTTAAGTACGATCTCATCAATGCATTATCCGATATCGAAGGCGCATCACGCGCAATCGTCTCAGGACCATCTACAACTGAGTTATACGGCTTAACGAACATCGATAAGTCAGCGGACCTCCCTTGGTATATCACAGGCGTTTCAGTTACAACGGAAAACAACATGTCAAAGATGTCATGTGACTCAACATCGCTTGGTTGGTTCAAAGTCGAGAAGGCTAGCGAAGGCAAATACAAGATCATCGACGAAACTAGAGGCTCTCTCTATAACTACACTGAGTCAAAGAATTCTAAGACCTATAACTCAATCTGTTGGGATGCTCCAAGCGCATCAACAGTAACTGCTAAATCAGACATTTGGGAAATTACGATGGATGCAACTGGCGCTTGTACATTCAAAGGCGAAACAGGTGTATATCTCGAATATTACAACGGCTCATGGTGCGGTTATAAATCAGCCCCATCTGTTGGCATTTATCTCTACAAATAACTAATAGAGGAGTGCAAATCGCTCCTCTTTTCTAAAATAAGGACAAGATTATTATGATCGATTGGATTACAGGAAACATGGGAACCCCGGTTACCGAAGAGTTCCCGCCTATGTATTGGATAACTCTTGCGGTTATCATCGTTGTCGTCGCAGGATTCTCAGCGTTCTCAGCTCTTAAAAACATCCCTCAGAAGACAAAAGAAATCACTCTTAAGGCAGTTGCTATTTTCCAGCTCACATTTGAGGTGGCTTGGAGAATCATCTACGTATGCTTTTGCATGCATTTTGCGGATATGCCTGACATGCTCTGGCCTATGTACCCATGCAACTTGGGCGGCATACTCGTCCCGCTCATGTGCATATTGAACTGGAAACCAGGCAAGGGCATATTCTATTTATTCGGTTTCACCGGTGCGGTGTTAACATTCGTCCAGCCTGGACCGATCTTCTCCAACACCATCTTCGTATTCCCTATCTTGAAATCAATGCTCCAACACACGGGATTGCTACTCATCCCAACGATGGAATACGCTATGGGGAAGTTCAGACCTTCAGTCAGACAATTCCCTCTCTTATTCATCGGATGTGTCATTCAGGTCATAAATGGAGAAGGCATTGCTAGACTCTTCTCGATTAACTATGTAGATGGAGTGTATGTAAAAGACTACGTATTCCTTAAGACAACACTCGATTTCGGATTACCAGTCGTGCCAACCGCCATCTTGTTCTCAATCATTGCTTTAAGCGTATTCTTCGCTTTAAGCTTCTTGACTAACATCAAAGAATCGATTGAGACACTTAAGAACCCAAAACTGTTCTTAGAATTCTATAAATAAGGATAAAACAGCCGATTTAAGGTTACTCACCATCAATAATGAGTATTTGCTAGTGAGGAATGAAAATATCCCTTAAAATGGCTATATTATAGATAATATAAGGAGATTACTTATGCGTAAAAACTTCGGACCAAAAACATGGCTATATCCAATGCCAGTATTAATTCTTGCCACCTATGATGAGAACGGCGTTCCAAATGCGATGAACGCTGCATGGGGCGGCATATATGACTACAACAAAATCACAGTCTCATTAGGAGACCATAAGACAACAGAGAACTTTGCAAAGACAGGCGCCTTCACAATCGGAGTCGCAGACGTCAAGAACGTTAAACAGGCTGACTATGTCGGAATCGTCTCAGGCACACAGGTTCCTGATAAAGTCGCTAAATGCGGTTGGACCGTCACAAAGTCCGAATTCGTAAACGCTCCAATAATCAACGAATTGCCAATGACCCTTGAGTGCACAGTGGACTCATTTGAGAACGGCACTCTCATCGGCTCAATCGTCAATATCTCGGTAGACGAATCGGTCTTGGGTGAAGACGGCATGCCAGACGTTAAGAAGATCGCCCCAATCACCTATGATTCAGTTCACCATTTCTACATCGCTTTAGGTGAAGTGGTCGGCAAAGCATTCCAGGACGGCAAGGACATCAAATAATGAAGAGACTATCATTGCTCATCGTTGCGGCATCATTGCTTGCATCATGCGGAACCATCAATGTCTCATCAACCCCAAACTCCGCAAGAGGAGAAGGTCCTCACGTAAACAAATCATCGGTTGTGGAGTCAACATCAGAAGAAACACCAACCACATCTGAGACAAAGCCATCATCTTCAAGCGAAGAGAAGACATCGGAGTCAAAAACAAGCGAGACAAAGACCTCTTCTGAGCAGAAAAGATCATCATCTCAGACAAGGACATCGTCATCTGAGCAGAAGACCTCACCAGATACGCCTTCAACTGGCGTAAAGACAATCACCGCAAACTTCCCAACTGACAAGATTGCAATTGATTTATCTAGCAATTCAGGGGTTTTTGACACAGTTAAAGCCGCTTTTGGCGAACATTTAGTCAATATGACCACCGACTGTGTCTATGCAGACGAAGGTGGAGTCAAGCTCTCATCTGGAAAGGTTGGAGCAACTTGGAACCTCACTTTTGACTCTAACGTAAAGTCCGTATCGGTTTGGGCAAAGCCATACTCCAGCATCCGTTATGGAGACACAAATCTTTATATCGATGGAATGTATGCTACTGTCAACGGACAATCCCTCTTGGATACTGAGGCCACAACCGCAGCCCAAGGCACATTGGTCGAATATCAGCACCATACGATAAACCTCGATACTCCAGCCAAGAAACTAGAGATCCTTGGCGAGGGCGGAAAGAGACCACTCATCAGTTCGATGATCCTCATTCTTGAATAAAAAAAGAAGTGCCACCCAATCAGGTGACACTTTTTATTTTTGTTTCTTTTTCTTTCTCCAAGATAGGAGCGTGATGAGGATAATCAAGATACCCGTAACTAATATGCCGATTCCGCAGCCCGCCGAATCGATTAAGACATCGGAGAACAGTCCGCAGCGTCCAGGAACGCTAAGCTGGATGTATTCAGTTAATGCGGCCAAGCCGAATCCTTGAGCGATTGTTAATGGAGTGGACCAGAACCAGTGTTTGCCTCTGAACCATAACATATATGTTAAAGCGGAGAACACGCCGAACACCAAGAATGCGCCGAAGTGACCCAATGCTTTTCTAACAAGGACAAAGAACTCAGCTAAATCCTTAATGACAGGTTGTTTGTTAATCGTGAGATTAATTGTGCAGATAACCTTTTCGGTTGAGTATCCGTCATCGATCGTCGCTGTGATTTTTATCTTTCCAGCTTTAAGAGGTGAAATAACGCCGTCACCACCCATTGTGGCAACCTTGTCGTTGCTTGTTGTCCATTCAACGGTCCTATAGGTTGTGCCTTCAGCGAAGTTGAGGGCGATTCTTCCTGGGTGGCCGTTCTCGATTCCATAGAATCCGGTTGCCTCATCATAAGTGCAATCAACACCGGATACGGAGAATGGATTGTCCTCGACTAAGGAGATTCTATTTTGGATATTTAATCTGAATTCCTGGGATTTGCCTGTGATCTTCTCTGTGGCAGTGATTGTGACCTTGCCAATACCCATGACCCACATGCGACCCTCATTGTTGATAATAACAACATCCTTGTCGCTTGATGTGTATTCGATATCTTTTAATGTTGTTCCCTCATCAATTGATGTTGAAAGACTTAACTGGTCATTGCGGTAGCAGTTATTCTCCAAATCAGGATTGATATCAATGACATCGCCGTTGTATTTGGTTCTAGTCATCGAAACGTTGAATGCGGTGGTTCTCACATGATCGACCTTTACCTTAACGGTCTTGCTCATAGACTCATAAGCCTCTGAACCGTAATGCGGAACGATTGTGATAGTGGCATTACCTTCACCAACACCGGTGACCGAATATTTGCCGCCATTCTCTTTAACTGTGATGATTGAGTCATCGCTATTTTTGATGGACCACGTCTCTTCTAATGCGCCATCGACTCTTGTGAACTCATCGCCCGATGTTCCAACTTCGAATTCGAATGACTCAGAGTACTTGATGTTCTTACTCACCTGGCCTTTGCCGCCATCGATATGGAAGTCATCGAGCGCGAGCATGGTTACTTCTTTTGTGATACCGGATGCCGTATGAGTGATGTAGACGGTGAACTCTCCAACGCACTTAGGTGTGATGCTGGAACCTGACACCGTTGCGATAGAATCATCTGCAACCGAGTATGTGACACTCTTGTTAGGTGGGTTGTACGAAACTCCATCAGAAAGGAATCCCGTTACCTTATAGTAAGAGGTGATATTTGCGGATTTTCCTGCATAAACTACTGGATTTGCAACGTTTTCAACGGTGAAATCGCTTGTTTTATCAACTTCTGGCGCTGGTTTTGCGGTGACTGTTACGGTTACTGTCTTTGTAACTGAACCGACCTTAACGGTAATGTGAGCAGTGCCTGGAGCGACTGCTGTGATTTTTCCTGCGCTGCTTACCTTAGCGATCGCGGTGTTATCACTGGTGTATGACTTAGA
>DCHU01000029.1:6037-10971 GCA_002314915.1 Caryophanales bacterium UBA1744 | reverse complement strand
GTGAAATCGGTAACTGCTGGCTGCGCCTGAACTGTTACGTTTATCGTTGCTTTGATTCCTGGATACTTGGTTGAGGTTGCCGTGATTGTCGCTGATCCAGCCTTAACACCCTTAACGGATTTGCCGGATATTGATGCGACGGATGAGTCGCTAGAACTCAATGTGTAGTTCTTGTCTGTTGCATTAGCAGGGGTGAACGTGAATGAAGGCGTCCATGACTGAGTGACATAGATGTTCTGAGAAGTGGTGGATGCGCTGATATTGGTTAACGGGACTTCCTCAACCTTATAGACCTCTGTAACAACCTTCAACGCAGATGATTGAGCACCGCATTTTACGGTGATGTCGATGACGGATCCCTCACTTGAATCAAGAGGAGTTATTCTTCCGTTCTGATTTAAGCTCACATATGGGTTCTCATCCATCTCATATGAGACGGTTTTAATCGTCGCATTATCAGGGGTGATTGTATTTGAGATTGTGTATGTATTACCAACGGTCAAAGTGTACACATCCCCACTCAACGGAGCGTTGATCTTTGAAGTGATCGATTCAACCTCAACGTTGGTGACGTTAACCGCGAATGTATCTTTGATTTTTGGATAGTTGATGTTGAATGCGGTAAGGATGGTCGCTCCAGCTTTCTTAAATTCGATATATCCACCAGATGTGATTGTCGCAACATCTGGATTGCTGCTCTTATAGTCGACTGACTGGTATGTCGCATCCTCAGGAAGAGTGGTGGTCGTAAGGGTCAAAGTGTCACCGACTTTAGCCTCACCAACCTTATTATTGACGGTTAAGGATGTAGGCAAAACCTCTTCTGTCTGGTCTCCGCCCATGCCATTGATGATGCCTGCCAAAGTGCCACCGACAGCGTTCGACTGATTCGCGGAACTTGGGCCTTCCATGCATGACTCGAAAATCAAAACGCCGCCAGATATGACGTAACAAACAGTTAGAATCACTCTAGCGACAAGGAATTTCGTTATTTTCATACCGGTATACTTTGCCATATAAACGCCCTAATTTAAACAATTAATGACTTAATGTCAATTAATTAATGTATTTAGCGGTTTAATAAGCAAAGGAAAAACGATTTGATAACGTCTTTCTCCGGGCATCCGCTGGACTCGAATGCCGTACTATTAATGTCTTGTCGCCGGAACAACAAGACACTATAATTAAGTTGTTGGATTTGGTCCCGCTAAGGGACCTTTTTTGTTATTTCAGCAACCTAACTAGTGTCGTTATAATGAGAGTCGCGGCAATTGCTACGAGAATCATCATCCGATCTCCTACACGGCGTCCAGCGGATGCGGAAAATCTCATTCATAAGAGACCCTCCACTAATTAATAGAGGCGAAACTTAGATTTTTTCCCTAAAACTTTTAAAATTGCATAAGAAAAACCGCAAAACGCGGTTATTTCTTTTCTTTTAGTCCTTTTTGAAGAAGTCTCTCTTATTGAATCCGGCACACATAAATCTTCTGAATGCCTTGCCGTTTGTGAGCCATGAGAAGACGACTCCGTTCTTCTTATTCGCGACCACTTTCTTGACCAAGAACTGAGCGATGACATCCGGGTAATCGCCAAGGATGTTGTAAACCTTTTTGGTCTTCTCAGATAATTCAACTTTCGTGGAATCGTTATTCGCGTTGACGAGGAAGTCCGTGATCATGATGCCAGGGGATAATCTACCGACTTGGATGTTGTCTCCCATCGTCTCTGATTCTTTCGCTAACGCATTCATAAAATACGTAAGTCCTCTTTTAGAGGTTCCATATAAAGTAAGTCCTAACATCATCGCATCGTTTGAACCATAGCCATCGATCGCGTATACCTGTCCAAATCCCTGCTTCTTCATCTGAGCGTATGCAACTTTCGCACCGTAAATAGCCCCTTTGAGGTCAACGTCTATCATCAAGTCAATCTCCTTGCTTGATAACTCGTAAACGGCCTTATTTGGCTGATTTACGCCCGCATTGTTAATCCAGCAATCAACCGTGCCGAACTTCTCGACCGAGAATGCGCACAACGCTTCGATATCCTCGATTTTCGTGACATTGCATACGGCGTATTCAACCGAGCCCTCTCCTGGGAGTTCGAGAAGTGTAGCTTTGCTAGCTTCGAGCTTCTCCACGTTTAAATCAGATAAAACAACATTATATCCGCTAGCTCTGAAACACTTGGCCATCTCAAAGCCGAGTCCTCTAGCGGAACCTGTGATAACAACAGTCTTCATGATAGTCTCCTAAATGCTAGATAGATTATTGACCATTGTTGTTAATAAATAAAGGCAAAAGAAAAGCGGGTTCCGAAGAATCCGCTTATATCTTTATATATTTATCTCTTCTTGGAAGATGAGCCTTTGATGACTCTTGTCTTGGTGTAGAGGTAGATATCCTTCTTGATTCTCAAGTTGAGTGAGTTGTTGCGGTAGTATGCACCAGCGCCACGCTGCTTGACGAAGCCTTTGAGTTTCTTCTTGTTCTTGATGGTTGTTGTGATTGAAACGATCAAGCCGATGATGAATCCCAAAACGATTGCGGCGAAGAATGCTGTCCAATCAGGATCGCTTCCTCCGAGCATAAGCGCACCGACACCGGCGCCGATAGCGGTGATGCCGAGCAACCATGAGAAGAACCAGATGAGCATCTTGCCTGTTGAGCAAGGGAGGTCAGCTTTGACTAAGCCTGTCTCACCGTTGACTGCAAAGAGGAATGTCTTGCCGTTCCACTTTGTGTTGACGAGCCAAGTTGGGAAGAAAGCATATTCATGGCTGGTTTTCTTCAATCCTAACTGGACGTTTGAAGCGGAGACGTGATCATATCCGCTGATTGTCTCAGCGAACTTGTTGACTGTTCCTTCGCGGACGCGCTCGGTAGCACGTGGCATAGCATCTTCTGCTGTGACGTCGTACTTATCTGCAGCGAATCCTGTTAAATAGACGGACTGGAATTCCTTTCTGTCGTCTACATAGTTATATGGTTCGAGTGATTCCATCATGGCGTCATCCATCTTGGTTGAGCCATCGACTGGAACGTGGTCGAATCCTACAGCACCCTCACGGATGATCTTGTAGTAGTGGGTCTTGACGATTGTGTCATCACCACGTTTGTATCTCTCTTCCTTGTCAGCCTTGAACTCGACACGTCCATCAACGTCAGCGTCGAATAACCAATAAGGGACATAGACACCCTGTGCCTCTTTGACCTCAATTGATTTCTTGAATGATGAAGGAAGGAAGATTTTTCCTTTGAAGTAACCTGCTAAAGCGGCCTTTGCCTCTTCCTCTGACTTCTTGAATGGGATGACGTACTTTGGCTTAACGCCGCCGGATAAGTTACCCATAGAGACGACAGGTGATCCGCAGTAAGGGCAGAAGGTTGAAGCGGTATTAGGGTCTGTGACGAGTTCGCCACCGCATGATTCGCAGTGGAAAACGCCTAAACCCTTAGCTTCTTCCTCAGACCAAATCTCATGGTCGATTTCGTCCCATGTTGTGTCTTCTTTGAAATCTGACTTCAACTCATCAAAGATTTTTGGGTCGAACTCAGATCCGCAGTATTCGCAAGTGACCTTTGCTGTGCCCGGCGTAAAAGCTAGTGTGCCGTCACAGCAAGGACATCTGTATTTATCAATGCTTGCCATAAAGATTATTTCTTGATGTCGTTAGCGTCGAAAATATCACCGCATTCTGGGCAGAACTTTGGTGGGTTCTTTGGATCTTCTGGCTCCCATCCGCACTTGTCGCATCTGTAGAGTGGAGCGCCTTCTGGTTTCTTAGCGCCGCATTCTGCGCAGAATCTGCCTTTGTTGACAGCTCCGCATGAGCATGTCCAACCAGTTGCTTCCTCTGGCTTCTTTGTTCCGCACTCTGGGCAGAACTTGCCTGTTGCTGAAGCGCCGCATGATGGACACTTCCATCCGCCTGCTGGAGCTGGTGCTGGCTGAGCTGCCTGCTGCTGTGCTCTCTGGGCTGCCTGTGCCTGCTGGTTCTGCTGGTCCATAGCGAACATTGCATTAGCGTTCATACCGCCCATGTTCTGTGCCATGCCCATTCCATAGAATCCCTGCATAGCGCCGCCTGAGTTGTTTGCAGCAGCTTCCATTGCTTTGCCCTGCTGTTCTGCGAGCATAGCGCCTGCCATACCTGGATTTCTGTAGATGGCCTGACGCTGAGCGTTCTTGATCATCTCCTGGTCTTCCTGTGGGAGTGTGATTGAGGAGATTGCGATAGAAACGATCTCAAGGCCTCTCTTGTTTGCCCAAAGGTCTGCGAGTGCATCATTCATGCCCTTCTCGAGTTCCTTTGTGTGTCTCACGACCTGGTTAGGTCTGATTTCTAAATCTGATAATGCGCCGAAGCCTGGCTGTAATGCAGACATGAACTCCGACTTAAGCTGAGCGTCGATCTGTGAACGTCTGTATGCCTGTGTGACGTTTCCGCAAACATTCTGATAGAAGAGGATTGGGTTGGAGATTCTGTATGAGAATGTGCCGCAGCACTTGATGCTGACGTCGATATCCATACCGATGTTTGAATCAACAACTCTGAATGGAACTGGATTCATTGTTCCGAACTTGTTATCCAATAACTCTTTTGTGTTGAAGTAGTAGACTCTCTGGTCTTTTCCAGCCATGCCTGCGTATCCGATACGTCTCCATGCTGTTTTGATGATGTCACCGATGCCCTTGAAGAGATTCTCTGAGAAGCATGATGGCTCTGTTGAAGCGTCCCAAGTGAACTGACCTGGCTCTGAGCAGATTTCAACGATTCTTCCCTGCTCGACGATGATCATGCACTGGCCGTCTGCGACAGCGATGCCTGAACCTGAGGAGATGATGTTGTCTTCACCCTTGTTGTTGACAGAACGCTTAGATGTCTGTTTCTGTCCTTTGACGCATAAAACGTCTACTGGAAGTGCTTC
>DCHU01000029.1:2198-6024 GCA_002314915.1 Caryophanales bacterium UBA1744 | reverse complement strand
AGTAGAAAAACTCTTTCCACTGGTCAGCTAATGTGCCGGAAATTGCATTGCCGACTGCTTTGATTAAACCCATGTGTTTAACCTCCTTATACGAATACAAATATAGAAATTGTGAAAATGTAAATCAATAAATATCGGACCTAATGGTCCATTTTATTGCAATTTATTGAAGACAACTTTGCTATTATCACCCAAAAAGGTGAGTTGACTACAATTTGTAGACAACTGATTTTCCTACTCTAAAAACAAGGATTAGTTTATAATACCCACATCGGGAATGATGTCTCCCGGAGCAATGCTCGAACCGCCTTACTAAGCTGATGACGTCTATGCCTCTTTTTTGGCGTAGATTTCATGGCTTTATTTTTTTGGAGGAACCCTCAATGATTTACTCACTTGGACTCATACTCATCCTAGGATTTATCCTTGGATGGATATTGGATAAAATACACATTCCCGGACTTGTTGGAATGATACTTATCGGTCTATTTTTTGGACCATATTTCTTGAACATAATCAGCCCTGATTTACTGAACATTTCAAGTGAGTTAAGACAGATAGCGTTAGTCATAATTCTCACAAGAAGCGGACTCAATCTAAATCTTGATGACCTCAAGAAAGTTGGAAGGAGTGCAATCCTCATGTGTTTCTTACCTGCATGTCTTGAAATCGCAGGTATCACCTTAGCGGCCCATTTCCTTTTGAACCTATCAATATTTGAATCAATGCTCCTTGGCTCTGTCCTTGCAGCGGTATCTCCTGCAGTCGTATCACCTCGAATGATTAAACTCATCGACAACGGATATGGCAAAGAACATCACGTCCCAGAACTCATCCTTGCTGGAGCCTCAGTCGACGATGTCTTTGTCATCGTTCTCTTCTATGCCTTCCTTGGCTTAGTCCAAACCGGTGAGTTCAACGTCTTATCCGTATCTCTAATCCCGGTATCAATTATCCTGGGTATCGCTTTAGGCATAGGTATCGGATTTGCCGTATCCGAAGTCTTTAAGAGAACCAACCTACCCGTATGGGCAGAGATAATAATCACCCTCTCTTTATCATTCCTCATGATCGGTTTAGAGAACTGGTTGAAGGAGTGGATATCGATATCATCACTTCTCGGAATAATGGTCATGGGAATGATCCTGTTATTCCGCATTAAAGAAAAGGCCAAACAAATATCGAATGGCTACAACAAACTTTGGAAAGCGTTTGAGATACTCTTATTTGTATTAGTCGGTGCATCAGTGGACCTCTCATACCTCCGCAACGACGGATGGCTTGCTTTAGTGGTCCTCCTAATCGGTCTCTTATGCCGTTCAATCGGTGTAATAATCTGCATTATCGGCACAAAACTGACGTGGAAAGAGCGTTTATTCGCGATTATATCCTATTTACCAAAGGCTACAGTGCAGGCCTCAATCGGTGGAATAGCCGCAAGTCTGATGCTCCCATGTGGAGGCATTATCCTCACCGTATCCGTCTTAGCAATCATGGTAACTGCGCCTATTGGAGCGTTGCTAATAGACACACTGCATCCGGTTTTATTAAGTAAGGAATGTGCGATTATTGAATAATTCACCGTCTTGTATTACAATGTATGACACAACTTAATGAAAGGAGTTGTTTATGGTTGTTTCAATTAGAATGACCGATGAAGAACGTTCATTAGCTGATGCATACGCAAAACTAAAAGGGGTAAGTTTAAGCGAGGCAATTAAAAGGGCGTATTTCGATGCAATCGAAGAAGAATACGATATCGCTCTTGCGGACTCTGCATTAAAGGAATATGAAGAGAATCCGGAGACATTGTCACTCGAAGAGTTGAAAAAGGAACTTGGCCTCTGATATGTATCACGTTGAAATTTTAAAGTCGGTGCAAAAAACTTTAGAGGGGTTTGATAAGTACACCCAAAGGATGATTGTAAACTGGATTGAGAAGAATCTTGAAGGTTGTGAGAATCCGAGGGTACACGGTAAACCATTAAGCGCGAATAGAGTGGGTCAATGGAGATATCGCGTTGGAGACTACAGGATTATCGCCAAAATAGAGGATGGCAGATTAATCATTCTGGTCATTGCGGTCGGACATCGCCGTGACATATACAAGTAAAGAAAAGGGATTGAATTCCCTTTTTTGTTTTCGTTTGAGCCAATAACGAAGCGTCCATCGAGCTTGAACGCTAGAAGGTTACCGCCTTGCCTCTTTCGAAACTAGGCGTATAATGTAGTTGTAGGTTTGGTCCTCTTTGGGGGGACCTTTTTATTTTTTAAACCTAGCAACTATTGTAATAACCAGCACCGCTGCAATAGCGATGAGTATCATTACATAACCTCAAGATCCTTGCTCGATGGACGCGGGGCGACACATTCATAAAAACATGCCTCCACTAAGTAATAGAGGCGAAATTGAGATTTTTTCCCTAAAAAGTGAAAAATTGCATAAAAAAACAGGAATTTTCGAGGATTCCTGTGTTTTTTTTGTTTATAACGCTTCGATTGCAGCGACTGCCTTATCCATCAAGTCACCGCAGTAACCATACATCTTTCCGGCATCTGCCATCGCGGCTAACTGTGGATCGATTGGGCACTCTGCTAAGAACTCGATTCCGTTTCTATCGGCAACCTCTTCGATGTTCGCATTGCCGAACACTCTGAACTTCTCTCCGCAGCATGGGCACACTGTGTATGCCATGTTCTCAACGAGACCGAGGATGTTGATGTTCATCATGTTTGCCATGTTGATTGATTTCTCAACAATCATGGATACCAAGTCCTGAGGTGAAGCGACAACAATCGCTCCATCGACTGGGATTGACTGGAATACTGTTAATGGGACATCTCCTGTTCCTGGAGGCATATCGATCATCAAGTATTCAATATCGCCGTAGATAACATCGGTGAAGAACTGGGATACCATTGATGAGATAAGCGAGCCTCTCCAGACGATTGGAGAAGTGGATGACTCTGTTAATAAGTTAGCAGAGATGATCTTGATTCCGTTAGGTGTCTCAGCTGGATAGATGTGGTTTTCCTCATCTCCATATAACTCGGTGCCCTCAACTCCAAAAGCCTTTGGAATGGATGGGCCGGTGACGTCTGCATCAAGGATAGCGACTGAATGTCCTTTGTTTGCAAGTGATGCCGCAAGCAATGATGTGACCATTGACTTGCCGACACCGCCCTTACCGGACATGACAGCGATAACTTTCTTGATGTGTGACTTATCGTTTGTCTTTAATTTTGTTATTGTGCGTGAACCGCAGCCCTTAACGCCGCAGCTCTCACAGTTGTGTGTGCATTCTGACATAGTTGTTTCCTCGGTTGAGATTATAGTGGTCTTTGAATGGAAATACCAAAAATAATGTTATGTGAACAACATTTCATTATTAAAAATCGAATAATAACTATATTATTATGCGGCAATGGAATATTTAGACCTCTTGTTAGACACCCTTAAAGACAGCGCAATCATCCTCGCAATCGCGTTCGTGATTAACTTTTCCTTATCTTTCTTTGAGAGCAAAATCGCAAAGCTACTAGAAAAGAAGAAAGGCGTAGCACCTGTATTCGGCTCTATAGCGGGCATCATCCCACAATGCGGCATCTCTGTTGTCGGTGCGGACCTCTACAACAAAGGTCATTTAACAATCGGCACCATCATCGCCATCTTCATCGCCTGCTCAGATGAGGCAATCCCTGTCCTTCTTGGCAACATCCACGGAAAGTGGTGGATGACATTCCCGTTACTCGGAATAAAGATTGTCATCGGTATGCTCATCGGCTTACTCGTCGACCTCATATTCAGAAAACACAATGAGCATGT
>DCHU01000029.1:0-2028 GCA_002314915.1 Caryophanales bacterium UBA1744 | reverse complement strand
GTATCTTACGCATTCGGTGCATTGATACTCCTCATCGGAGAAGAGAACATCGCTGCATTCCTCGCTCAGGATGGAGTTGCATATTGGTTCACACCTGTATTCTCCACACTCGTTGGTTTAATCCCTAACTGCGCATCCAGCGTACTTATATCAAACCTCTATATTGAGCAAATAATCCCATTTGGCGCACTTTTAGCGGGGTTAATGGCTAATGCTGGACTTGGAACCTTAATGCTCTTTAAACACAAAGAAAACGTCAAAAATGCCTTTTTGGTATTAGGTATAGTAATCCTCGTTGCAATAGCCTCGGGCTACGCGTTCATGTGGATTGTGTAACATGTGACCGGATGTTGAAGTCCGGTTTTTATTTGATATAATAAGTAAGGAAAAACTTACCAATTCCAGAAAGGAGGTTATTATGATTGAAATAGCTACTATGACAACAAAAGGTCAAATCACTTTGCCAAAGGAGATCAGAAAAGCTCTGAATCTTAAGGCAGGTGACAAAATCGCGTTTGTTACAGATGAATGCGGTCAGATGGTCATTGCTAATGCAAAACTCATAACATACGAAATGCTTACTTCTAAATTTGAGGGTATTGCCGATCGACTGAATCTGAAAACCGACGATGATGTAGTGGATATGATAAAAGCGATCAGAAAAGAAGATGAAGATAATGGTTGATTCCAATGTCCTTATCTCAGCTGCTTTATATCACCATGGTGTTGTTTGGTCTGCTCTCAGGGAAGCCTTGAGCGACAACGTTGTAATTGTCACGGCATACGTTAAAGCCGAGGTAATACGCGTTGCTGAACTTAAATTCCCGGAAAGGATAGACGAAGTAAACGAATTGATTAATTCAGATATCTTTGAGCAAGCGAATCCGGAGTACCTTAAGGTTGAACTGGATGTGTCCATCAGAGACATTAAGGACGTGCCAGTTTACTTAAGCGCAAAGGTTCTAGATGTCGACATACTTATGACTGGTGATAAAGATTTGTTCGTATTAGAGTGTGATAAGCCTCGGATATTGAGCCCCGCTGAATACCTGTTCATGGTAAATAAGTTAGCGTAAGGAATAATTGTTCACTGTTGGCTCCGATCATGACGAAGCCGACAAAGGACAATTAAGTCTACGAACTATAGAGCACTATGCTCTTTTCTTTTTTATTTACCGCCCATAGAATAAAGCCATGCCATTTAAGAAAGACAAACCAACATGGAGAGATGAACGCCCTGTTAGAACAGGTGAAGACATTGACATGCTTAGAGAGCAAAAACAGAAAACAGAGAAAAAGAATGACCTTAAGTCAGACTCACCTGACTACAAGGACCATATAGATGGGGCATAGTATGTACGAGACAGAAGAATATGTAGACAAGAAAACAGAGCAAGTGGTTAAGGGCGGTTGGTTCTCCGTAACCTATTTTGGCGTTATCCTGACCCTTATCTTCAACGCGATTTTCTACACGATCGCATTGGTCGCAGCCTTATCTCTTGATTCCGCTAAACTCCTCATCGCATCATGGGCAATCCTGGGTTTATTGGTCCTTGAACTCGCATCAGTCATAACATCCGCAATACTCAAAGTAGTGAAGAAAACCACTGCAGAAAACAACTTTAAAGCGGGAATATTCAAGTCAATTGCAAGGTTATCCGGTTTTTTGGTGGGCATCGCTCTTATCGTTTATAGTGCGCTCCTCGGAACTGGATACGCCTCAATGTTCGCCGTCGCAGTCATCGAATGCGTATATGGCGTAATCTCCATACTCATCGGATTCCCAATGTTCCTATGGAGCATCTTCCATCTATCCGTGGTCACCGTCGCATCAATTCCTGATGAGCCAAACCCAAAGAAGAAAAAGACAAAGAAGACAAAAGAAAATGATGACGTCGTCTACACAACTAAACAGTCATCATCTTACGAGCAACCAACTACTCAGCAATCAACATCAAACGATGATGCGATTGAAGTGGAAGTGCATGACATCAACGAGGCCTAATCGTTGGTGTTTTTCTTTAATCT
>DCHU01000047.1:233-4300 GCA_002314915.1 Caryophanales bacterium UBA1744 | reverse complement strand
ATCCACCCAGGTGAGGCAAAAGGAAAGATGATCAACGCCATCCCTCTTGCTTATGAGTTCAATTCATTGCTCAATCAGAATGAGAAACCTGAATTGACTGATGGATATGATGGATTCAACCACTGGAACGGAATTGAGGGATCTAATGCAGAAGTCACTTCTTACTACATCATCCGCAACCACAATAGAGCGCTTCTTGAAGCTCAGAAAGCTGAGTTCCTTGTCGCTAAAGATGAGATGATGAAGAAATATCCTAAGTGCAAGTTTACATTAACAATCGGCGATGACTATAGAAACATGGGTGAGGTCTTAGAGAAAGACCCTCGTGCAGTTGAACATGCATTACGTGTTTATAAGTCACTTGGCATCACTCCAATCCATAAGCCTGTTAGAGGCGGCACAGATGGAGCGACATTCTCATTCTTAGGATGCCCTACTCCAAATCTTGGAACAGGAAGCTACAACCACCACGGAAGATTCGAATATCTATCGGTTAGAGACTTCTCTAGGATGTTCGAGATAGTGGTCGAATTAGTTAAGGCTTAATTTATTAACGGGTCTCAAACGGCCCGTTTTTAAATGCAATAAAAAAGGACGATGGTTGGTCGTCCTTATTATTTCTCTAAGCCTTTCTTCAAGTCTGCCATTGAAGAATAACCCTTTGTATTAGGGTCTTTTGCGATCTTTCTCGCCTCTTCCATAGCCGCAAGAGTCTCAGGTGAGTAGTTAGGCACTTCCACTGAAAAAGGAAGACCTCCTCTCAATACGCATTGATGAAGGAACAAGTTAATAGCACTAGACATGTCTAGTCCAAGACTATCAAAGATGATTGTCGCGTTTTTCTTAACTTCTGAATCTATTCTAACTTGGGTTGGTACTGTCATAAGAATTCTCCTTTACAATACATCATAATTATATCTTTTTGGTTTACATTGTAAATATGTTGTAAATTGTGATTGCAAAGAAAAAAGGACGATGGTTGGTCGTCCTTATATTAATTTTTAATCAGCGAGTGTGATCCACATTGCTGGGCGGCATCCGATAGCGGTGTTGCCTGTATAGGTGTGGTACACGAAAGCGCCGTTGCTATATACAGATACGACATCGCATCCGCTGGACTGGCCACCACTTCTGGTCCAGTAACGACCATCTTCAACGCCCATTGCTTCTGCGTAGTCTGTTGCTTCGGCCGCTCTGGTTGAGTAGTCATCGATGGAGAATCCGTATGCTTCACTAACTAACTGGGCATAGCTTGGGAGGAACACTTTGTCGTTTGAAGCGCCTGATTGGCAGTAATCAGTAAATGTGTTGTCTGGCGCAATATATGTATCTTCCACATTGTTCGTTACTTCTGTGACCAAGATATTGTCGTCACCAAGAGAGAACGCTGAGTTGTAGAAGGTTGTGTAGCACCAGTTGCGGACAAATGATCCGAACCACCAGTTGGAATTACCGTACTTTGTGTCTTTACCGGTTTCAGGATTGTGGTTGGTTGGATGGATGGACATCGCTCCGGCATTATCCTTTTCTTCTCCATCTTCGTTATAGATTGACTGATCGAGGATGTTTTCTGATAAGAGAAGGAGTTTATTGTCTTCGGTAGCGAGGACTTTCCAAGTGATTGCCTCACACTTGAACCAAGCATCAGTTGAAGTTGATTTGACTGTCGCTTTAACGTAGCGCTCTCCTTCGAATGTGTAATATTCGCTTGAAGATAGAGATGCATAATAATCGAGTGTTGAGATAATTCCATAATCAGACACGATTGACTTTGGCCATAAACCATAGGTTAAGAGGCTTCCGTCATCGATGTATGTTGGATTTGTTGCACATTCGATGTTATCGAGTCCGAACTTTGCCTTTATCTCAAGGTCCTCATTCGGCATTGAAAGCGTGCATGTTGGGTTGTCTGAAACCTTTTCGCCATCCATATACCAACCTTCAAACTTATAGTGTTCGTATGGGGTTGCTGTCACCGTCACTTCATCGTTTTCTCTGAAGCTAACTCCGGTTGATGTAACGGTTCCTCTATAGGTCTGATCGGTTGACACCTTGAGGTTATGCTTAGGATCGTAATATGTTGGCTTGATTCTGAGTCCGTTGAGAGGAGCTTTAAACTGATATGACTTCTCATAGCTCAAGACTTCGTCCGTGTCAGCGTTGACCCAGCAGTTGAACTCATAACCGTTATATTCTGCTGTGCAGCTGACTGTAACCGTCTCACCGTACTTACATGACCCTGTTATTGAGCAGAGTCCCTTGTCAGTCTCGGTCTGAACGAGTTCGATTGAGACATCCACTGGCACAAAGACCGCTTCAATTGTTGCTGCGTGGCCAGGCATTGTGAATGTCGTTTTTGCGCCGGTCACTTCTTTGCCGTCGATGAGCCAATAAGCAAACTCATAGCCTTCGTTTGGGGCGGCTTCTAACTGAACGGTCTCACCTGTGTTGTATGTTCCACTTTCGGTGAATGTTCCTTTGGTTGTATCACCGTTGACGGTGAGGGTTTGTGGCAAAGCACTAAATATCGCCGTTAGTGTCAGGCTAGATGTAATATAAACAGAGTTTTTTGCATACCATGAGTACATATTTTCAGAATCGTAGGCCCAACACATAAATTCGTATCCTTCATTTGGGATAGCCTCGATTGTAGCATGACTATGGTAATCGTATGTTCCAGAGCCCGTGACAGTTCCTTGGGTTGGATCGCATTCGAGAGTGAGATTGTATTGTGCTGCTTTCCATTTTACGGTGATGTTCACTTCTTCGGCTGGCATTTTGAAAGAGTATTCAAGAGCGTCTTCCGCTAAGACGCCATCTCTATACCATCCCGCAAACTCATATCCTTCGCATGGTTTTGCCGTTAAGGTAACGGTTGAGAATGGTTCGTATGCGCCTGAACCAGATATTTCGCCACGTCTATCTTCGTCTATGATATTTACAGCGAATAATCCCTTAAATTTGCCCTCAATTCTGATGTTTTCGGCTGGCATTGAGAACGTGTAGTCTAAATCCATTGAATATAGTTCACCTGTCGTTGCATCAAACCAACCCAAGAACTCACATATACCAACTGGGGTTGCGCGTAAGGTAACCGTTTCTCCATAAGAATAGAATCCGGCGCCTGAGGTATTGCCATAATAACCTCCACCGTTATTCGAAACTCTGACCTAAAAATGGTTCCACTTTGCGAATAAGGTGTAGTCCTTATTAGGCATCGTGAACTCGTAAGTTTCTAATGGCGAGACTAATGTGCCTTCCGAGTCAAACCAGCCAGCGAATGAGTAATCCGCTTTAGCAACGGCGTTAACTGTGACTGTGTCGGCGTAGTGAACGGTTTTAGAATCCTGCGTTCCCACAGTTGCAGGGTTCTCACCGATATAAACGTCTCCGTATTGAGTCTGATATGACATAACATAAAGCGAACGGTGTGCGGTTGTGAAGTTAACCTTAACATCCAAATCGTAGTATTCGGCTTTGAACACAAATGTTGAGTCATAGACGGTGTAAGTTGAAGATATTCCATCGTGGTAGTAGCTGATCTTCCATGATTCGAAGATGTATCCTTCTTTGATATCGGTGACACTGAACTCGACGGAAGAGAAGAAAGGATATGTTCCATCGCCTTTGATAGTTGCAATACCTTCGTAGTTAGAGGTGACAGTTACTTCAAACGTATCTTTATAGAGTGCTTTGAACACCATGGTCTCAGCGATTTCTGGGAACGCTAACTGATTGCCTTCTTCGTCAAATACCTTGGTGCCGTTATATTCCCAACCGATGAATAACTTTGACTCATGGCCAATATCGAATGGGAAATCCTCTGCTTTGATAGAGGTGACATACATTGGCTGTACATCCTCATCCCAGGCCATTCCACCGTCTAAGTCGAATGTGACATAGGCAGCGAAAAGAGTTTTGCTGTATTCAGCAGTGTATGTGACATCTGTTGCAACAGGTGTTAATTCTGGGGTCCATCCCGAGAAATCGTATGTGAATTGCTTATCTTTTGCCCTTGTTGGGGTTGCGCCGTTATATTCAGGCATCGTGCCAGCTTCAACGTCTTT
>DCHU01000047.1:0-160 GCA_002314915.1 Caryophanales bacterium UBA1744 | reverse complement strand
GTTCTTAAAGATGACGCTGCGCTTGAACTTGTTACGGTTGATTCGCTTGTTGTCTCTGATTTTGATTCTGTTTTAGTTTCGCTTGTGGTTATCTCTGATCCCTTTGCGTCACTGCTTGATGAGTTGACTGTTGGAGCTTTTCCGCAAGATGCCGCCACTG
>DCHU01000044.1:496-5083 GCA_002314915.1 Caryophanales bacterium UBA1744 | reverse complement strand
GGATGTTTCTTCGCTGGATGCTGCTATGGAGCGGAGACAAGTGCTTGGTACGGTATCAATCTCACAATCGATGGAGTAGTCACCAAAGTTGTTCCAACCAACTTATTCGAAGCAATATTCTTGCTTGTCATATCTGGATTATTCCTCTTCCTCGCAATGAAGTTCGAGAGTGACTACACCCTTGGAATATATGCAATCTCATATGGTGTTTGGAGATTCTTGATCGAGTACGTTAGAGACGATCATAGAGGCTCATTAATCCCGGGAATCACCCCTTCACAATTCTGGTCAATCGTTGCGGTTCTAGCTGGCGCCGGATACATAATCTACTTGATAGTGAAGAAAGTAAAATTCAATCAAAACCAAGAAAAAATCGCCGAATAGTGGCGATTTTTTTAATTCTCAGGTTTTTTCTTCTCAAACAGGAACATTGCTAATCCTGCATATATCGCAACAACTGCCCCCACTCCAATGTTAACCAGGAAATAGGTTGCGTTGTAATCGGCGTTGCACATAACCTCGAATAAACTGTCATTCAGGAAGTTAAACATGAAGTGGATGAATACGGCTAGGTAGATGCTTCCGCCATAGAGATAAGCGAAGCCAACAATCAATCCCAAGAAGAATGTATAACCAGCCTGAATCAATGCGCCTAATGGATTAGAGAATATACCGGCGATCAAATGGACTGCGCCGAACACTGCTGCACTGATGAGAAGAGTTAAAGGCTTATTGAACTTGGTTTTGATGACATCCACTGCCATGCCTCTGAAAATCAGTTCCTCAGCCAAAGCGGTGACCAAGCAGAAACAAGCGGAATTCACTAAGGTAAGATAGTTTGGATTCTCAATGAGTATAGATTTATCGAAAAGCAGAATTCCAAAGTTTGAACAGCATAAGAGCAAGAGAGGAATAAAGAAAACAACCCTCTTCAAATCAAACTTCTCGAATGTGAATCCATCCTTCTTGAACAGGATGAGAATGACAATGGATAAGATAACCTTTCCAATTGTAATCAATAGATATTGATAATTCTCATTTAAGAAATAATGGTATGGCAAAGAAACGATGATTAGATAAATGCATAAATACATCAAAGCGGTATAGAATCTGCTCTTAACACTTTTAACTTTTGCCTGTTCGCTCATGCCTTGAATTTTAAATGGTTTGCCCAGTGTTGTCCATTTATGAAACACTTCTACATTTGAAACTAGTTTTCAAACTGTCACTCTTTGTTATAATTCTAACCGATATGAAATACGACAACACATTTGATACTCCTTTTATTGATGCATTAGCAAAGTACATTGAGGATGATGTCTCTCCTTTTGATGTCCCGGGACATCACATGGGCAACGTACAGAACAAGGCAACCGATTTATTCGGTGAAAAACTGTACCGTTGCGACGTCAACTCCCCAATTGGATTAGATAACCTCGCCCATCCAGACGGCGTTGTTTTAGAGTCTGAGAAAATGGCCGCTAAAGTATGCGGCGCTGATGAGGCATTCTATTTGATCAACGGCACTTCCAGCGGAATCATCGCCATGTTCCTCGCTGCAGTTAAAGCAGGAGAAAAGGTGCTTTTGCCAAGAAACGTCCACAAATCAGTCATTAATGCGCTCATTCTTTGCGGCGCTATCCCAGTATATGTCATGCCTGATTTTGATGATGACCTTGAGATTGTCAACCAGCCATCGCTTGAGGTTTGGAAGAGAGCAATCGTTAGAAACAGCTCCGCCAAAGCAATATTTGTCATTAATCCAACATACTTTGGTTCAGTAGGAAATCTTAAAGAACTCGTTGAATTCGCACACGCACACAACGTTGCAGTCTTAGTTGATGAAGCACACGGTGCCCACCTCTACTTCAGATGCAAGAATAGCCCTATGAACGCTATGGATGCTGGAGCGGATATGTCTTCCGTCTCATTCCATAAAACGGCAGGCAGTTTAACCCAGAGCTCAATTCTCCTCATGAAGGGCGATAGATTCTCTAGAGGTGATATCCAGAAATCCCTCAACACCGTAAACACAACTTCCCCTTCCCATATCCTCATCGCTTCGCTTGAAGCAGCTGCGGCTTATATGGGTTCGAAAGAGGGTCATGATGAAATGGAATCTGTCTATGAACTCGCGGATTACGCAAAGAAAGAAATAGATAAAATCCCTGGATTCTCCATTGATGCGGATAAGCACTTCAAGAAATATGGATCATACGGGTTTGATAGAACCAAATTGGTCATCGGCCTTAATAAATTAACAATCGATGGATTTGGAGTTTATAGAGAACTCAAAAAGGTTGCTAATGTCCAAATGGAATTAGCGGAAACCTATGCGGTCTTAGGTATCCTTGCAATCGGAACTAAGAAAGAACACATTGACCATCTTATTGAAGGGTTGAAAGAGTTATCCAAACTCTACTACGATCCATCAATCACATATCAGAGCAAAGAACCTGATACCGGATTCCCATACATGCTCGCAAGACCGCGTGTTGCGTTTAACGCACCAAGCAAAATCGTCCCAATCAGCGAACTCGATGGAGAAATCTCCAAAGAGCAGGTCATGATGTACCCTCCAGGCATCCCGCTTATCGTTCCAGGAGAAGTCTGGACAAAGGATTTGATCAGGAAACTTAAGAAGATTTCCAAGTCAGGCGGAAGACTCATCAGCGCATACGACAATGGTTTTGAAATCATTGATAGGAAACGCTGGAAGAGATACTTCGCATATGAGAGAAAGTTGAGCGATTATCACATGAATAGAAGAACATACCCAGAGAACGACGGATATTACTTACCATTTGAAGGCGATAAGCATTCAAGAACTTTCATTTTGATGCCATTCCGCTTAGATACATGGAGAAATAACGCAAAACCTGGTCAAAATAACTTCTTTGAGGTCATTTCCGCAATCGCAGAACATGAGGAAGTCGTAGTCGGAATCCATCCATCCCACTATAGAAAGCTCGCCCCTATGTTCCAGGGAATGAACAACGTAAAGACAATCTCAGTCAGATATAACGACTCCTGGGCAAGAGACAACATGCCTTTATTCGTCACCAACGGCAAGAGTGTTAGAGCGGTTGACTTCCGCTTCAACTCATGGGGTGGCGAAGTCGATGGTTTATACAAGAACTATCGTGATGACGATAAGCTCTCAGGCATCATCGCCAAGAGAATGGGCGTTGCCTGCTATCACAACACAGACTTCATCCTCGAAGGTGGCTCAATCCATGTCGATGGAGAAGGCACACTCATCACAACAGAGGCCTGCTTGTTATCCAAAGGCAGAAACCCAGGTTGCTCAAGAGAAGAAATCGAGGACGTCTTAAAAGAAGGAACCGGAGCGAAGAAGATCGTTTGGGTCCCACACGGAATATATGAAGACGAAACAAATGAACATATCGACAACATGGTCGCGTTCGTAAAACCTGGCGAAGTCGTCATGGCGTGGTCAGAAGATAAAGATGACCCACAGTACGATTACTGTCAGCAAACATACAAAGCATTGAGCGAAGCAACAGACGCAAAAGGAAGAAAGTTCATCATCCACAAAGTCCCAGTGCCAAGCCCCGCTCTATACTTAACTGATGATGAGGCTAAGACATTATCAAAGTCCGCAACAACACTCGACCAGAGATGCGGAGGAAGAAGACTTGCAGCATCTTACGTCAACTTCTATATGGGAGACACATTCATCATTCTCCCAGCATTCGGAGTCAAGGAAGATAAGATCGCATACGATATAATGAGCAAACTCTTCCCAACAAGAAAAATACATCAACTCAACACAAGAGAAATATTGTTAGGCGGCGGAAACATCCACTGCATAACAATGAATATGCCATACGCAGAAGGAGAATAAACCATGAAGGTTAAAGTAGCAGCCACCCAGTTCTCAATGACCAAAGTCTATGAGGAAAACATCGCAAAAGCCGAGCAAATGGTAAGAAAAGCAGCGAAAGAAGGTGCAAATATCATTCTTTTGCCGGAATTATTCGAGAATCAGTATTTCTGCCAAATCGAGGATTATTCCCACTACTTACTCGCTGAAGACTATGATGACTCCAAGACCATCAAGCACTTCCAGGGCGTAGCAAAAGAATTAGGAGTCGTTCTCCCAATCTCATTCTTTGAGAGATCAGGCAACTGCTTCTACAACACAATCGCAATCGTCGATGCGGATGGAACAGTTCTTGGCAAATACAGAAAGTCACACATTCCAACCGGAGAGTGCTATGAAGAGAAGTTCTACTTCACTCCAGGCGATACAGGATTCAAGGTCTGGAAAACAAAGTTCGGAAGAATCGGCGTTGGCATCTGCTGGGATCAGTGGTTCCCAGAAACCGCAAGATGCATGGCTCTCAAGGGAGCGGAGATTCTCCTCTTCCCAACCGCTATCGGAAGCGAGCCTGTCATGACCATCGATTCCAAGAATCATTGGCAGAACACAATGAAGGGACATGCAGCAGCAAACATAATGCCGCTTGTAGCCTCCAATAGAGTCGGTCCTGAGTCATATGGCAACTCAAGCATGAAATTCTACGGTTCAAGCTTTATCGCCGACCAGAATGGCGAAAAAGT
>DCHU01000044.1:0-338 GCA_002314915.1 Caryophanales bacterium UBA1744 | reverse complement strand
ACAAAGCACAGCCAATAGATACGGCTGTGTTTTCTTTTGTCTAGAAAATGGAATAATCATCCGTTTTAGGGTGCAGATTTTAGTAAACACTTGCATAAATGTACCCTAAAAGTACTCCATTTCATTGATTTTAGGGTGCAAAAGTATATGATTAGCGTTGAAAATGCACCCTAAAAGGAGGAATCACTCATGAATGAGATTGAAGTAATACAGAAATTGCTGAGTGACAAAGCGGACTTGCAATCAGAGATTAACGTCACTCCTTTTGACGGAAGTGTAGAAATCAAAACAATCAATGAAGATAAATATATCTACATTAGAAAAAGAGAGGGTGGCAG
>DCHU01000054.1:36826-47889 GCA_002314915.1 Caryophanales bacterium UBA1744 | reverse complement strand
TCAAAAGCGAGAGGCAATTCTTTGATGACATGAGCTTAAGCATCTCAAGCGCACGTCTATACGGAATCTCTCTTTGAAGCAAATCTTGGACAGCTCTATCGTCGTACTGATATGTGAACATCGAAATAAAGGATTCGATATCCATAACTTGGAAGTCGTAGTCGGGATGTTCGTTTTTGATGCATAAGAAAGAGTCGTGAAGTTCACGAGGAGCAATCACGACTGCGTTTTTTAGTTTTTCTAAAACCTTTCTTTCTGCCATACACCTTAATTATAGGGTGATTCTAAACTTACTTTGTCTTGAATGCACGCGTTGCGGTGACAGCTTTCGCCCATCCGCGACAAAGTTTGTCAGCTTCATCTGGATCCATTGTTGGGAAGAACCTCTTCTGGATACCCATGTTCTTCTCAATTTCTGCTAGGTCTTTCCAGAATCCGCAGGCAAGACCAGCTAGGTAACCCGCACCTAATGCGGTTGTTTCAACGTTCTTAGGAATGCGAACCTCACACTGGAGGATATCTGACTGGAACTGCATAAGCATTGCGTTAGCAGAAGCACCGCCGTCTACCTTAAGAACAGGGAGGTCGAGATTTGCGTCTTTTCTCATCGTATCAATAACATCTTTTGACTGGTATGCGATGGAATAGATGGCAGCTCTTGTGATGTGGTGTCTATCAGCGCCACGCGTTAAACCAAAGATTGCGCCTCTTGCATCATCATCCCAATATGGCGTTCCAAGACCAACGAATGCAGGAACAAAGTAAACACCTGCTGTATCTGGTACTTTTGATGCATAGTATTCGGAATCCTTTGAGTCTTCGATCCATCTTGTCTGGTCACGGACCCATTGCACTACTGCACCGCCAATGAAGACAGATCCTTCAAGAGCATAGGTTGTCTTACCATTAATTCTCCAAGCGACCGTGGTTAATAAACCAGACTTGGTCTTAATCGGATTAGAACCTGTGTTCATGAGCATGAAGCAGCCAGTTCCATAGGTATTCTTTGATTCGCCTTCTTTGAAACAGCACTGTCCGAATAATGCAGATTGCTGGTCACCTGCCACGCCATAGATATGCACATGTCCAGGGAAGAATGAAGCCTCTCCAAAGTCACATGAAGAATCTTTGACTTCCGGAAGCATTGCGGTTGGAACTTTCCAAAGTTTGCAAAGATCCTCGTCCCATTTCATATCATAGATGTTGAAAATCGCGGTACGAGATGCGTTTGAAACATCTGTTGCATGAACCGCTCCATTAGTCATCTTATAAATGAGCCATGTTTCGATTGTGCCAAACATAAGCTCGCCTTTTTTAGCCTTCTCTTCCGCTCCTGGAACGGCTTCAAGGATGAATCTAATCTTTGATGCGGAGAAATAAGGATTAAGTCTTAAACCGGTTCTATCCGCGATAAATGATTTCTTTTTTTCATAGCGATCGCAAATCTTCTGAGTCTGTTTGGACTGCCAGACGATAGCGTTGTGAATCGCTCTTCCTGTTGTTTTATCCCAAACGATTGTCGTCTCACGTTGGTTGGTTATGCCGATACCGGCAATCTCCTCCCATTTTGCGCTACTGACAATCATAAGTTCATTGATGACGTCAACAACGGATACCCAAATGTTATCCGCGCTTTGTTCTACCCATCCCGCTTTTGGGAAATAGCAATCGACTGGGCGCTGAGCCTTATAAACTTCCTCGCCCTTTTTGTTGATTAAAATGGCACGCGTCGATGTGGTGCCCTGGTCTACAGCCAAGATATATTTCTTCATATGAGTTTATTATAAACTCTATAAGCAAAAGAAAAAGCCCACATTGATGCGGGCTTGATGATTATTTGTTCTTTGTCGCTAAATATGCCTCGATATCATCGACTTCCTTGATGATTTCAGCGGTTAAGACTTCGCATCCATCTTCAGTGACAAGAAGATCATCTTCGATACGGATTCCGATACCTCTGTCGGCCATATATAATCCTGGCTCATCAGAGATAATCATTCCTGGCATAAGTTTCAATTTCTTATATTCTCGGGAGCATGGGGCAAAGTATGCATCATGAGTGTCGAGACCGATGAGATGAGAGACTCCATGGTAATAGTAATTCATGATGTCTTCTTTTTTCTTGATGAAGCCTTTTGCCAAACACTCATCAGCAAGATACATGATTGTTGCCTGCTGAAGTTCCTCAATCGTAACGCCTGGCTTGAGCATTTTTGCGACCAATTTGTTAGCGCCGAGGACTATGTTGTAGACCTCTTTCTGCTCCTTTGTAAATTTGCCGTTAACTGGGACTGTACGCGTAACATCGGCACAGTAGTAACCGCATCTAGCGCCTAAATCCATGAGGAGGAGGTCGCCATCACGCATGCCTGCCTGAAGTGTTCTGTAGTGTAAGCATGTGCCATTCTTTCCTGCTGCCATAATGGTTGGGAAAGCAAGTCCCTGATAACCATTGTCATCATTGATTGTGTGAAGGAAGAGATCTGCCATTTCATATTCTCTCTTACCGTCAGCCATTGCATTGAAGACTGAGTAAATACCGAGTTTTGTTGTGCGGATTGCGCTTCTAAATTCCTCGACTTCTCTCGAAGACTTTCTAAGTCTCAATGTTGTGATTAGTGGGTATGCGTCAAGGATTTCAACAGAAGGGAATAACTTGCTGATGGTGTCTCTATAGTCTTTTGTTGTCATCTCGTCTGCGATCTTGATTTCAGGTTCTAAATCGAGATAAACGTGACTGACTGCTCCAAACTGAGCAAGTCCTGGGTCAAGAATCGCTGCAACCTTATCCATGACGGTTGTGTTGATCTGAGCGTTTGAAATTCCAGAAATCTTTGTCGCTTCCTGAAGCGTGAGTCTCTTTCCGTACCATTTCTCTTTAACTGGATCGAATGGCGAGACGAAGAGGAATTCTCTGATTTCGCCATCAGTGTTGACCAAGATTAAGCTTGAGTCAGGCTGGTCGATACCAGTGAGGTAATAGAAGTTACGGTTGACTTCGAATGGGTAGAATTCGTCAGCGCTGGATACTTTCTCGACTCCTGAGAACAAGACCATAATGCTGTCTTCTTCCATGACCGAGATAATTCTCTGACGTCTAGTTGCGTATTCATTTGAAGGGATCATTGTTGTGCCTCCTTTAATAGTTTGACTGTTTGAATCTCTCCCCTGCTGATCTCATAAGGTAGGGAGGATACGAATTTGTTGAGTGACTCGCTTTCGCCTTTTACGGTGACGGTCACTTCCTCGGAATATACTTCGCCATACATTTCGAGGTTTGTCTTTGCGACGAGTTTCTTGACGTATTCATAATTCGCATAACTCATGGTTAAATTTTGGGTACAACCTTCAATAATGGTTGCGAATTTTGCTTTTGCGATAACGTCTTCCGCCGCATCTCTATAAGTCCTTGTCAAGCGTGGCAAGCCAAGCTTTGTTCCGCCGAAATATCTGATGACCAAGACAAGGGCTTGGGTGATACCGTGTTGCCTGAGAATTGTAAGCAAAGGCATTCCGGCACTTCGTGATGGTTCACCATCATCGCTCATTCTCTCATTCGGGCCAAATCTTGATGCATAGCAATAATGCGTTGCTTTTGGGTATAAGGCCTTTAAACGTTCAAGATGAGCATCTATCTCACTCTCATCTAGAATCGGCTCTAAAACGGCGATAAAGCGCGATCCTAGAATTTTTATCTCGCTTATGTATTCCTGATATGGCAATAACTGGTTCATATTAAGCGACATATGTGGATAATCCACTATAAGTGAAGGATGAGACAAATGGGTTTGGGACATCCTTTTCTGGCATTCCGAGATATTCGCCGTGGAATGCGCCCCTGTTGAGGAGGTAGTCATATGTGGATGAGAGATAGAACAGTTTTGTGAGTGCGCTGACTCGTGGGTTTGATACAAGGCTGTCGATTGACGCAAACGCGGATGACAACTCGGTTGTATCAACGGCGTGGGAGGATGTAGTTGCGCTGATGCCGATTTCACGTGTTACCGTGAGCATATTCAGGTACGCGGTTTTTACATCTGAACTACTCATATCCTCGAATAGCGAGAATCCATCGAGAACCGATTCAGTGTCGTATGTCGCACGCACTCTAATATCGCCGGCATCATAGAAACTCGTTGGGTATGGCATTGATGTGGCATCAAACATTGTTGTGAAGTAAGCATCGCCGTTAATGTATGTATTCGCCTTTGTGAGCGGTTCTTCAAGTAACCCTCCTGCATATCTCTTAGAGATAGCAACATCGTTTGCGGAGAAGTAGTCGAAGAGCGATTCAACACTTGCTGAAGGAGTTGAGTTTGACAACACCTCAAACTCGGCAAGATGCTCTGGGAGAGAGGACAATGAAGCAGAGGCTTTGTGTGCGGCATAAACGATTCCGAGATTTGATAATGTATCGTGAATTGCGGTTTCTTCCGCCAAGTATGCTTCGCTTGTCTTTTCGATATTGTCGAATGCAACTTTTGAACCCTTGAGGTCGAGCAGGAGAGAATCTCCACTTCCGAGATATGAGCCAAGGTTGACCGACTCTCCGCTGTTATTGAATGTCGAGATGTTATAGAAGAATACGTCTCTTGCGGTGAAGTCGTATGTATCCGTGGCATTTGAGATAGATGCGAGTGACGTGCCGTTCTGATTAATGCCGTTGTACTTGGATGTCGCATAGAAACCGTGTGGCTCATCAATGAATTCAAGAACCGTGGAGAACTTACCGTCTCTTAAGACGAATTCGCTCATATCAGTTGCGCCTTCGCCCGAGAATGTCAAATACTTGGCATCCTTTGTCTTGGTTCCATGTTCATCGTATTCTGCCGGTTCATAAACGGCCTTTGCCAATTTGTAAATGGATTCAATTGCGCCATCTCTCATCTCTTCCTGGGAGACATAGAAATTGGCTGTGCTGACTTTCGTTCCGTTAACGTCAATCTGGTTGTATTTCTCAATTCCGGTTGATGAAACGAAGGAGGCAATCTTGTTAGGAAGAACATCTGAGACGATATCCATTCCGTTGAACGAGTAGGAAATAGCCCTTACGTCTTCTGGAGTTAATGTTGTGAGTGAGAACGATGACATTCCGACTCCACCGGATAAGAGACCGAGATCGAGTGAGAGATCTAGCGAATCACATAACGCATCGATTTCGATTTCGTATTTGTTCGAAGTGGAAGAATGCAATGAGTCAAGGTCGCCAGCTTTGAAGTGTTCCATGTTATAGACGAGTTTTTCGGTTGCAGATGCAAATGTTGTATCCACTGATGGGTTATAAGCCAATGATGAGAGATTCGACTCGTCATAGATGGTGCCAAGGACCTGCTCAAATACCGTCCAGGACTCTTTCCATGAGGCCACTGATGAATCATAGTAAGCCGCTCCAGTTCTTGCTCCTGAGAGGTTAAATACTTTGCTGTCATGGAGAGAATTGAGGATTCCCTTCAAGTCAGTGACTGTTGAATGGGTGATAGTCGCGCTTCCGAGATTTGAGAAGATGCTATGACCACTGTCGTCTTTCATATTGTTGTTGTGGGTGATGATTGATGAGATGGACTCGATTTCATCGTCATCATACTGGTAGCCCCAGATATCGCTGTAGCAATAGAATGGGTTTGCCCTCTTCATGTTTATTGATCCGAATGAGAACGAAGAACTGTTGATGGTCTTATCGATTACATTCGGAACCATGTCACAGGTAATAGAGCACGCATTTAATCTCGAGAGAGAATCGTAGATGACATCTCCTGCCAAAGAATCAGTATTGCCGTTGAGTGCGTCGATAACGCTAGAATTAGCTGGATCAACAAAATATGACAATACGTACTTGAGCGATTCGGTGTCACCGTTGATTAATGAGACATCATAGAGATCGATATCCGTTGTTAGAGTGAGAGGAGCCCATGTTGCTTTAGCAATAACATAAGCCTTCTCTTCAGATGATGTGTAAGCGGCATCTTTGTCAACTGGGCTATTTGCATAGTAGTAAAGGTCATCGATACCACCTGTTGTCATGATTGTAGCAAAGGCTCTATCAAATGATGTGTATTCCTCTCCAGTCTTAATCGAATTGAAAATCTGGCTCTTGGCAAGTTCCGCCAAGATTGTCGTAACTCTCTCGGCATCGATTGTTGAGATGTCGGATTTGTCGACTTCAGACATTCTCATCGTGTCCTTGACGATATAGGAAAGGATTCCGATTTCCATTTCTGAGTAACGGTTGCCAAGCTGTTGCTCAACAACTTCGTACCCGGAGTAATAAACGTTTGCATTGTCGAGTGATGCACCGCCGATTCTACCGGAAATTTTGTCAATTGATTCGGTAACTGTATTGTGCATAGCGGAGTGAAGCGTAAGCGATGAATTGATATCAAGCATGAGGTTCTCGAAATCCACTCTGTTGGCTTCCGCCTGTTCTTCTGTCAATGATGTGGAGAACAGTGTGGCTAAGTTAATCGAATTGAATGTAAATCCACATTTCTGGTAATCGGATATTACTTGATCAACCATATCAAGTTCATCATCCCAAAGTAACTTGATTGCATCAAATGACGAAATACCTTTTGTAGCCTCAAATGTAGCAACGCGATCAACTTCAAGTTCGCGAGCACCGTAACTGTGGTAGACATCGCCTTCATCAATGATGGAGACAAATGTGTTCTCGAATGCCGTGAGGGTTGTTGGCGAATGCGTTAGTCCTTCTTCGAGCGTATTGAATACATGGCTTGAAGATAATTTCTTCAATACGGAGATGAATGGGGCTCTGTCGATTGTTGTTAAATCGCTCATATCAACATCTTCAAGGTTTGTTGATTCCATGATGATGTATGAGAGCGTCTTGTTTTCATCATATCCATAAGCGTTGGATAACGATGTGCTTCCGAGGGATGTGTCCTTGAAAACGTATGTAGTCTTACCATTGTAATCATAATTTGCGTTCTCAAAGGAAACCTGATCTGCGGATAATGAAGATTTATATGAATCGATTGTGCTTCTGAGTTTATTAGGAACAACAGAATGAAGAGTTGCGGAGTCACGGAGTCTATTCAACAAGTCTTCTAATGATTGTCTAACCACTTCATCATGGGCAGTTCCGTCAAAGAGGTGCGATAGGTCAAATGAATCAATATCGACTTCGATCGCTGAAAGAGCATCGATTACATCACGAACGTGTCCTAGTTCTTCTTCCCAAAGTTGTCCTCTTATTAAGAGGGATGGTTCTTCGTTGGTAACCATGAATGCTGCCGCTTTGGATTGGGTATCGGTGTAAATGCCTGACTTTGTGACAGCCGTTGAATAAACCGATTCAAGCGAAGTCAAATCTAAGCCATACTCCGATGACTCAGGCAATGTGTTGAAGATGTTTGAATGGCTCATCTCGATCAAGAGATCAATGAAGTTCGTATCCGTTGCGCCAGCGCTTAAATCAATCGTTCCAAGATGCAGTCCTTTAACGACGATTTTTGAAATGCACTCATATTCAGATGGGTCATTGTACTTGTTAGGCACCTCAACCGTTAAGCCATCTCCATATGTAAGCGAAGTTGTTCCTGTGTATCTTGAGTTTGCAGTTCCGAGTGAAACGCCTTCTCCGAGAGTAGAGTCTACGTCCTTAACGGCATCTTCAATCTTTGAAGGAAGTACTGCATGTAATGTTGTGCTCTGATCAATATCTGCCAAAAGCGTGGTTAACTGCGATTCGTGAGAGACATCGAAAGATTTGAAATCAAAGCCGTTGATCTCAAGCCCCATGGCATCGAAATCAAGGAATGCCTGATGCAATAAATCGATTTCATCTCCCCAAGAGGCTGAACGAGTTCCAAGGATGGATAAATCGCCTCTTGCTCCGTTTGTTACCTGGAAAACGACAGCTTTTAATTGGTTATTATCTGTGTAGACATTCGCACTCTCAACTGCAGAATAATACACTCCTTCAAAGGCGGTCATCTCATATTCGCTTGTCTGATTGGAAATTGTATTGAAGACGTTGCTGCTTGCAAGTCTCTTTAAGAGTGAGACAAGGTCATCCGTCTTTCCTGAATCTAAAGTATTAAGATTGATGTCACCCATTGAGTAACCTTCCTGGATGATGTGTGATAGGTTAACGATTTCTTCCTCGTCATATCTGTTTGCCAAACCATCTTCGTCAAAACCGTTATAGTAGGCGTTAACATTTTCGATTGTTATTGATGAGCCTAAGCTCCCTGACAATGAGTCGATTGATTTATCGATTTGGTATGGTAACACTGAATGGAGTATCTGCGAGTCGTTTATATCGAGAAGCAAGTTCTCAAGCTTCTGTCTCTTTGACTCATCTTTTCCACTGCCGAAAATACCATCAAGTGAGAAATGGTCTATATCGATGTCAAGCGCTTGGATGGAAGTCAAAACTTCTGTGACGTTGTCAATTTCATCTGACCACGCTGAAACACGGTTTTCGAAGATCGTAACGCCTTTCGTGACGCTTAATACAGCTTTGTCGGCCGATGTTTGATTCTCAAATAATGAAGCAGAGCCGAGAAGTGTGGCAAATTCCTTTTCTAAGGCCGTCATGGTGATGCCTGAAGCAATCTGTCCATCTGACAGGGAATTAAAGACGTGAGAGCCTGCGAGGGCCTTAAGAAGAGGATTTACTAAATAGTAAGCATCTACATCGGAGATTGAAATGTTCTTAACCGAGCCGTCGTCAGCCACGATTCCGTAAACCGGATCGGCGGCCGCTTCAAGAATCTTAATGAGTTGTCTATTCTCGTATCTGATATCATCCTTGTTGGCGGTATAGATGTAATCTTTGTTGGCGTTGTTGAAAGCATCCATTCCGGAATCGGCGATTGTATCAACAACCAAGTTGTACATATTAGGGATGAGTGTTGAACCAAATGCTTTTGATTCTGTAACTATTCCCAAAAGGCTCTCAATTGCATTGAGGTTCAATTCTTTTAGATTGATGTTTCCTCCAGAAATAACGTCTTTGCATGGCGAGAGATACTTGATGATTTGTGAAAGAGAATAAGCTTCATCTACCCATTCTTCTTTTGTGACATGGTTGATGGCATATTCAAGCTCCGTATATCCCGTTCCCTCTTTGTCGCCAAACAAGGTGGAAACGCTTGAACCCATCTTTTCGATGTTGTCGATGAGCAAGCCTGATAGGTATTTGGAGAACTGATATCCACTTTCAGCGTCGAATAAGGAGGATTGAGAAAGGGATTTGATGATACTCTCAATCGCATAAGGATCAGAGTTAAAGAAATCAATGTTTGATAAGTCGCCGATTTCATTCACAGCACGCACCAATGTGTTGATTGTTCCGCCCTCAGAGCTCCATGACGTGATATTAGAGAAAGACACGTCGGCTCCGTCAACGTGAAGAGCGCCTCCATCCTTGAATAAAATCTCATCAAGGTAATTGCCCATGAGCTTAGACATGATCTTTGAACCGTCGATATTAGAGAACAGCTGAGCAAAGTCAATTGAAGCGAATGAGCCCAAATCGATATTTGATTTATCAAGGCCGAGAGCAAGTTGAACAACGTTGTATCTATCCAAATCAACTAAGAGGTTAACTACGGATGTCAATTCGCTGTCGATATCGAAGTCAGTGGAGAAAACTACATCGTTAATGGTCGCTTCTGCGTCTTCGAATAAAGATGAGAGCAGTGTTTTAAGGATCTCAGCGATGTTGTAATTTTGTTTACCATCGACCGTCGGATTAATAATCTTGCTGTCAGCTACGAATAGTAAGAAATCGAGTAATTGATCGCTGTATTTGACAAGTCCAGAAAGTGCACTTGCGGCCTTGGCAGGGTCGCTTGTGGAAATAGTTCCGACGGAAAGGAGATATGAGACCAAATCCTGAGATTTCGAGAATTGAGTGATAAGTTCTGAGAGTTCTGTACCGATGTTATCAACATTAAAATCAAAATGAATATCGCCAATGTTCATTGATTTGATTGGAGATTTATCGCCAGTAAGGAAACTTCCAAGAGCCTTAGGCATAACTTCCTCAACAATAAGAGAATTGTCGAGTTTAGTAAGAGCTGACGATAGAGATGCTAACAAATCGTCGTTAACGCCAAGGAAACTGCCCTTCTCGTCAAAATAGATTCCAGGCATTGTATCAAGGTTCTTCAAGAAATTTGAGCCAGCTTCAGATGTGAGGAATTCTCCAACTACATCGAACATGCACCTGAATTCAGCGACCATCTTCTTTGTCTGTTTTTCGGCATCGTCGTCAGTTAATTTTTCAACGACATCGTTTAAATCGATTTCGAAATCTCCAGATACACTGAGCATTGAATTCAACTGAGAGGCAAGGATGGTGAGCAACTTACTCATTCCTCGTTGAACGAATGGAGATTCTAAAAGTCCTTTTGTTGATTGTCTTGCGGTTTTAATTCCCGATTCTGACACAGCGTCTTCACCACAAACAACACTCACGACTGCATCATAATTGTCGACGGTGATACCAATGAGTTCGTTATAGTCAATTTCGCCACCTTGGGTTGCAGACAAGACCATTCCTATGACTTTTGGATCGATTGTCATAAGGTCGATGATTGGATCAACTATGTCGCACAATGCATCTCCCCATTTAATGTCTCTATATGATGCCGGAACACGGTCAGGGATTCCGTTGTTATCGGTATCGGTTTCATCAAAGTTAGGCATAAAGTCCTTGACCATGATTTTTGTCTTGTACTCTTCTGGGTTTTCTTTTTCTGCCTTGGCTTCGTTTGCGCAATAGACGAAAACCGCCGCTTCAACAATGCTGTCAAAGAGGTGGAGCGATTCATCATCCAAAGCGGTAAGAACCGTCGAAAGGACGCCCCTATTTTCGGTAACAAACTCAGTTGTGATAATCTCATCGGTAGGTTTCAAAGATAAGTCATCATTCAAAATGTCATTTATGATTCCAGACTCAATCACTACCTGATAGAGGTCAGCCAATTGATCAAACGTTTTCGCATAATCGTAGGTGAAATCAATGTCCAAGCCTTCATCAGTTTGGATGTACTTGGAAACCTGATCCATGTTTGTTGCGACGGCGACGGCGT
>DCHU01000054.1:22409-36818 GCA_002314915.1 Caryophanales bacterium UBA1744 | reverse complement strand
CGGCGTACGGGAAGACGGTTGTAAATAATTTAGACGAGCCTAAAGACCTGATTAGTTGAGGGGCGAATTCAGAGGAAATGAAAGCGCCAATGTTTTGCTTCTGCAGTCCCTGCTCACTCAAAAGACCGCCCTGTATTGCGCATGAGGCAGTTTTTGTAAGGGATGTTAATTCGTTTAAGAAACTGACTGATGTCTCGCCAAACTCCATGGTTGAGACGTACTCGGTGAAAGCAACATCAAAAGTTTTTCCTTCCTGGTTTTTTGTCCAGTTGAAGAACAATTGGGAGAACAAGGAATTCTCGTAAGTATCGACCACATCGTTAATCAACTGAGCTGTTGAATTATCCGCTTGAATGGTTTTGGAAGTTCCTTCTTCAGATTCCGTTTTAAGAGATGCAACCATCGTATTAACCATGGATGTTAGAGGCGAGATGAACATCGCTAGACATACGGTGGCAATAACCAATTCTTCGAATGCACTGATAAATTTCCCTTTTTGGAGCTTAGCCTTGCGTTTTTCCTTTTTAATGAATCTCTTCACAATAAGGTGCCATAGGACGCCGGAGAATAAGTTTCCAAGAGTGCAGATAAGGAGGGATTCGACCATCATCAAAAGCAATGCAGCAATTGAATAGGCCAATGCTGTTGAATATGAGGCCAATTGTTGAGGATCAGCCTTGATGTTATACGCTTTAAATAACTGCTGAAGAACATCAGAAACCGTTTCAGCAAATGTTGTAACGTGGACATTTAGAGTAACAGGATCTTCTCCGACCGCGAAAGTGACGGAAAAATCAGGGATACTAAAACTCGAAAGATCTAAGTTAGCCAACACAGCACTAAGTTGTTTGAGCGATAAAAAGGCAACCGCAAAGAAGATTGCGAAAACGATGACACGATAGGTTCCGTATCTCCATCCTCTCATCAATCCCCTAAAGAAAAAGAATGCCAAAATGGCGACAATTGCAATGGTGGCCCCGAGAAGGCCGTAATTTAAATAAGTAAGAATGTTGGCTGACATAATTAAATTATGGGATAGATTTATTTTGAAAATCAATTAGAATGTTTGTTATACAAAAGCGTATGGTTAATTTATTCAAGTCAAAAGTATGCCCTCAATGCGGAAAAAAGTTCGATTCCGTCAAAGGTTCTTGCCCTCACTGTGGATCAAAAAATGAGTCCAGAGACAAGAGAAGTTTTTCTTTCGACCGAATTTATACGGTCGGGCACATAAGAGAATTGTTACTGGCATTGGGACAACTCGTATTCATTAAGGTGCTTGTCTATATATTCGAGAGCGTCTTGGTTTCGATACTATTGGCGAAACTTGGCGACAGAGAGTCGGCATCAGCGTGGATCCAGGCGAATTACGGAGCATTAAACTTCTGGCTGAGTTTTGGTGCAGACCTGCTGATTTTGGTATACGCAATTATCATCTTAAGACGAGACTTCTTGCCTTTGTGGAAATCGTTTAAAAACCCAAAAGTTTTGCTTGGAATTCCTTTAGGAATAGCAATGCTAATAATCACAACTATCTACAGTTCATTTGCAAGTCAGATAATGCCAGGCGAATCAAATGGAAATTCGTTGGGTTTATTAACCATTCTCGACTACTCTCCTGCAGGTTATTTCCTGTTTGCCGTTATCCTTGCTCCAATAGTCGAGGAAATCATGTATCGTGTCGGCCTTTTCACATTCCTCAAAAGAATTCATCCAGTTGTCGCTTACATAGGGGTTGGCCTGGTTTTTGGCATGATTCATATGCAAAGTTTCACAGACCCTGTCGAATGGTTACACTTCCCTGGATATGCATTTGGTGGAATTGCGCTTGCTGCAATCTATGATTGGCTTGGATTTGGTGGCTCTGTGATAGCCCACATGACAAACAACGGCATTTCAGTCATGCTCACCATCATTTATTGGATGAGTGAACGCGCTTAATTTATGAGAAGAATATTCAACGAAACAGTTCTAAAAATAGCGGCGATTATCACCATGACCTGCGATCATCTCGGAGTTTTCCTGTGGATGGTTTATTTCGATTCAAACTCTGTTGGTTATAACGTCGGATATGTATTAAGAATCGTCGGCAGACTTGCACTTCCGCTTTATATTTTCATGCTTGTCGAGGGATTGAGACACACATCAAATAGATGGAAATATTGCGGTAGAATCGCGATGATTGGCCTTCCGATAACCGTGTTTGAATTGATAGCCGGCATAGCCCTGAAAGATATGACTATAATGCCTGCCCACGCTTTTACTGAACTCATGCTTTTTGCATTGATTGCGTGCCTTTGGAAAGGTAAATGGTGGCAAAAGACTCTATCAGTTCTTCCTATTGGCTACATTATTCTCAGTTTTCTTGCGGACTTATTCACCAAGTCTGGCTTTGTTGGTTTAGATTGGTTCCCTCAGTTCTTGTGGGCTGACTACGACATTTACGGTTTTTCGCTATTCCTAGCATTCTATTTTGCTTATCCAATCGTGGATTTGATTGTGACCCGCTCGCTAAGAAACACAGATACAAATTTTGTGGAGTACAAACAGTCTGACGATTACAGAAAATTGTCTAACTCCATGAGCATTGCCCTATTAGTCCTAGTGAACGTTATATTCTGGGTGCTCGCCTATTTCCTTGGACAGAACACAGCTTCATATTTCTATCAATACCACGTTCAGACATACGCAGTCATATGCGTTGTGTTCTTTGCTTTATATAACGGCAAGCGAGGATATGACAAAAAGTGGTTTAGAATCTTTAATTATCTTTATTACCCGGTGCATATGATTATCATTTACGGGATATTCATGTTATTGTTTTGGATGTAAGGAGGCGTTTATATGCTTAAACACATTTCGGATTACGACGAATTCCACGATTCCATCAAGGATGGTCTTGTGCTTGTAGATTTTTTCACAACATGGTGCGGACCATGCAAAATGCTCGCTCCAATTCTTGAGGATTTAGCAGAGGAATACCCTCAGCTCACAGTCATAAAGGTCGACGCGGAAGAGGCTCCACTTCTCTCAGCAGAATTTAGAGTTAGCGCAGTACCTACATTGATCAAATTCCAGGATGGAAAAATGATCGAACAGAGAGCTGGTTATATGCCAGCAGCTGCATTACAGCGTTGGCTTGGCTTATAAAGCCAAAATATTTTTCGTTTCTTTGCGCTCGCACACATTGTAAAATATCGAGTAGCGAAAGCGAGGAACCATATGAAATACGTTCTCTTTAACGAACTTTCAAACAACAAAGCTGCAAAGGCAGCTATCGAGGAATATACCAAATCATTGACGGAGCCATTTCAGGCGGTAAACGTCATCGGTTTAGACTATTCCTCTTTTTTGCCAACTCTTAAGGCTGAAGACGTCTTAGTTCTTGTCGGAGGCGACGGAACAATACAGCACTTCATTAATGATGTAGACTGCGACGCTTTAGAAAATGAAGTATGGTACTATGCTGCTGGAACCGGCAACGATTTCATGAATGACGTTGCAGGCAAGGAAACAAAGCTCATCCAGATCAACAAATACATCAAGAATCTTCCAACTGTCGAAATCAATGGTGAGACTAAGAAGTTCATCAACGGCATCGGATTCGGTATCGATGGATGGTGTTGTGAAGAAGGCGACAGACAAAGAGCAAAGAGCGACAAGAAGGTCAACTACACTTCAATCGCAATCATGGGCTTGCTCTTCAAATTCAAGAGAGTTACAGCAACGGTAACAGTAGACGGTGAAACAAGAGTCTTCAAACACGCCTGGTTAGCACCTGCAATGAAAGGCAGATTCTACGGAGGCGGAATGATGGTCGCTCCAAATCAGGACAGATTAAGTGAAGACAGAACTCTCACAACAGTAATCTATTGTGGTAAATCAAAATTGGGTTCCCTAATCGCTTTCCCTGATATCTTCAAAGGACAGCTCCAGAAGCACACAAAGAAATGCACCACATTGGTAGGACACGAAATTGAGGTATCGTTCGAAAGACCTTGCGCTCTCCAGATTGACGGCGAGACTGTCTTAGGAGTCACGAGTTACAAGGCTCGCGGATAATCGACATGTTTTTAACAATTCCACTACTGCTTGTCGCAATAGCAGCAAGCTTCTGTATTTCTTTCTTCGCGATTAACCCTGACCCAGCTTGGCTAAACGCGATCTACACCCCACTATTAACAATCGGATTTATCATTGTGGGTTTCTTGGTCCTTATCATCGTCGCCTCAATCGAGGGAATCGGATATAAGAAGGACTGCGTTCCAGAATACTCTCATAAAGATAGAATGAGCTTATCCGGTTTAACCGACTTTGTTTTAACCCTTTTCACGGTAAAGATAGAAGCAAACGGGTTTGACAAGATTCCTCAAGACCAGTCGTTCTTAGTCGTTGGAAATCACCGTTCAAACATTGATTCATTCGTTTTGGACAAAATACTTAGAAAACACAAATTGGTCTTTGTTGCAAAAAACTCTTTGTTCAAAGTCCCTTTTGCAGCACCACTCATGTACAAATCAGGATATCTCAAACTCGATAGATCTGATTTATCGTCAGGATTCGAGATGATGAGAAACTCTCAGAGACTTCTTGGCGAAGGAGTATGCGTCGGCATCTTCCCTGAAGGAACTAGAGGAAAAGTCGAAGGCGATATGGGCCCATTCCACAATGGCGCATTCATGGCTGCTATCAAAGCAAAAGCTCCAATCGTGGTCACAACGCTCCATAACGCTCACGGAGTAAACAATAACCTCCTCTTGAAAGTCCATAAGGTGAAGGTTAATTGCCTCAAGGTCTATTATTACGACGACTATAAAGATATCGATCCAAACAAGCTTGGCGACGAGATTCGCTCCATGATGTTGGAAGATATAAAAAATAAATAAGAAATATTTACTATTTGCCTAAAGGTGTGATATAGTATGCAACGCTAACCGATGGACCATTGGTGTAGCGGCCTAACATGCCTCCCTGTCACGGAGGAGATCGCGAGTTCGAATCTCGTATGGTCCGCCATTAGGGATGCAGGTGTAGTTCAATGGTAGAACTCCAGCCCTCCAAGCTGGTCACGTGGGTTCGATTCCCATCACCTGCTCCATTAGCAAAAACGCCCTCGAGAAATCGAGGGTTTCTTTTTTTCTTTCTTATTTAGATATAAATCTAATTGTATTAAGATAACGTCATGAACAAAACACTAGTACTTGCAACAGGCAACAAACACAAATTAAGAGAGTTCCAGGAAATGCTCGAACCAATTGGTTACAAAGTCCTCACAATGAAAGACATAGGAATTTCTGTTGATCCAGAAGAGAACGGAACAACATATGGCGAGAATGCCTATATCAAATGCAAAGCGGTAGCCGAATTATGCTCATATCCCGTAATTTCAGACGATTCTGGCATTGAATTGCTCGGTCTTGGAAGATTCCCTGGTATTTACTCCTCCCGTTTTGTAATCGAAGAATGCGAGGGATCCTACGAGAATGCATTTGTAGTGATAAACGAGAGGCTCAAGGGCGGAAAAGATAGAGGTGCCGAATACCACTGCTCTATTTGCTATCTCGAAAACAAAGACGCTGAACCGGTCATATTTGATGGCGTTTGTGCCGGATATATGCTCGATATTCCTAATGGTCATGGAGGATTCGGTTATGACCCTATGTTCCATTGTTACGAAAATGACAAGGACTTCGGGGTTTGCTCCGAAGATGAAAAAAACGCCGTCTCTCACAGGAAGAAAGCGTTGGAGAAATTCTTAGAGTATCTAAAGACTCGCGGTTAATAAGAAACCTAGACAGATTAGAAGTTGGGCAACAAGATAAGTGATCATAATAAAGAAATCACGTCTCTTGATCTCTTTCTTAAAAATCGTATAGCTAAGAGTTATGTCGCTGACAATGAACAAGAAGTAACCAACGGAAACTAAAACGAAATACTTTGGATAACCAAAAGCAATACCACTTATTGCGGTGATTAGGTTAATCCCCAAAGAAGAACCATACAGGGAGCAAGCCAAAACGAAGCCCCTGTTTTTCTTTGTAAATCTTTTCATCGGAAGGAACAACACTCCGATGAAACCCAAGAATACGAGAGCATAGAATGCCCACCAAATAGAATCTAGATTCTCGTAAGCGAAAATGATAATTAACGATTCAGTAAGATATAGGAAGTGGCCGATCATAAAAGCCAACAACCCCAAGATGAAACACAACTTGTTACGCTTCCAAATGAGGGCAATGTCACCGATTAAGCCAAATATAAGGCCTAAATAGACCAGGAATTCTTTAGGGGATGCAAAGATAACGGCAACAGCCAAAAACACGAGGCAGAATGGCTTTGTGAATTTACGAGCGATTTCATTTTCGACAAAACTAAAAACAAGGTGTGCCAATGAGACAACACCAAAAAGGGCTATGAAAACAATGAATACAACCTTTGAGAACGCAAAAGGGAACATAAGTACCTATATAATATACTAAATAAAGAAAAAGAGGACTAACCTCTTATTCTATCGTTATAACGCAGTCTCCCATGATATGCTTTAATTCAACATCGCGTTCACTGTAATTCTCTTGGATTCGATCAGCTGTTTCTGAATTGAACTTAATATATTTGGCGGAATACTTATCACCTGAACAAGACACGGAAATCCCGCGCGAATTGGAAACAACAATATCTTCTCCAATCTGTGACACCGTAATCTCTTCTACCGCATATTTTGCTGGTACAGTCCCTATTAATGTACCATTTTTAACAACCGATACTTGGAAATCCTTTTCTTCTTCCTCGAATGAACAAGAAAATGAGATTTTAAGATTTTCGGATAGTTTACCAAGGCTGACCCATTGGGTTTGAGTGCTAAAGTAGGTCTCGTATGACGGATTGTTATTCATATTGTTGGTTGATACAAAAATCGTTCCAACAGGACTTGGGGTTTCTGGAACAGCGTCACCGCTTTCCCATTTCAACATTGAGTCGGTAATGGTTGTTTTAGATGAATCGGCATCGATAGTGAAACCAGTTAGACCATACTGATACCCATAACGCGGAACAGTATACTCGAGTGAGCTGGAATCAATACCCAGATCGGCAAACACGAAAGGGTCGCCAAACTTAGCGGTTCCTTTAATCAAATTATTGTCTGCATCTCTTAAAGAGATAGCGCCATTTTTGAATGTGTATGTTAATGAATACTCAGCTTCAACAAACTGAGCATAAACAGAGCAGCTTGCTTGGATAGATTTTAGATCGATTTGCGTACCATCTTCGTATGTTCCTGCAAAGCCATCAAAGACAAAGTGTTTTCCGATAGCTGAAGGCAAGGCTCCTGAGTGCGAAAGTTTGTCATAATCAACACCCTCAACCGAACGCATATTTGCTTCCTTGCCCTTTATCACATAAGCGTATCCAACAAGGACCGGTTCAGCAGAATCGTCATAATAAGAGACGGTGAAAACATTGGACTCAGCAGTTCCTTTTGAGAAAGAACAAGCACTTAAAAGTGCACTTCCACATATCAATACCAATGTTGTCGCGAATCTTTTTTTCTGCATGCAACAATTATGAGAGAAATCAAAGAAAAGAAAAACAAAAAACTTGCTTAAGCAAGGAAAAAGCCATTAACTTTATGTGTTGGATAATAAGTTTTATTGCCCAAATCGAAATTTATGCGTATAGTTATACTCGCGTATTAGGAAACGGACTATCAATATGAAGAAATCAAAGAAATCAACATTTAGCGCATCCGGCAAGATTGCTGGAGCAGCAAGCGCTCTCTTCTCATTAGTTGCAATCTTCACAATGTTTGCATCTGCATTCAACGAAGAAGACGGCAATGCACGTGGATCATTATTCAAAATCATGTTTGGAGATTCATGGAAAACAAATCCTGGAATCTACAATCCAATTTGGCCTTTAATCATTGCATTCGCATTGGCAATCATCGCTGTATTGGTCGCTCTCAGCGCAACAGTTCTCAACGGCGCAGCTAAGAAAGGCGCTCTTGCAGGTGCTCTTGTCTGCAACGGTGCAACAATCGCATTAACAATGTTTGAATGCCAGTTCTACGAAGCAGCAAACGGAGTTGCATTAGAAACAACAGGCACCACATATATCGGCGCCGCTCCAATCTGTGTTGCAGTCTTCTGCGGACTTGCAATCCTCATTGATTTATTCTCCCTCGTTTACAAAGGCGAAGCTGAATAATTTAACAGCAAAAAAAGAACCGGTTGTTAAGCCGGTTTTTTCGTTGCTTTCTTTTTCTTCTTTTTGCGTTTCGTAGTTTCCTCGTATGAAGGTCCGTAAACATCAATCAACTCATCGGATTCAGAATAAACGAGAGTGATATGGAAAGGCTTGTCATCTTCTTTAAGTAAAGGAAGGAAAACTCTATCGCCTTCCCAAAGCGGTAACTCATTAATCTTGTTGACTGGAACCCATTCAAGAGTGCCTTCATTGCATTGGATTAAATCTCCCGAGAAATCACTGCATGTGTATAGGTACATCCTCTCGACAGAGGTTCTTCCAACCTTACAGAAATCAACGAAACCTTTATATGTCGCTTTGTTGACAGTTAATCCAGTTTCTTCAAGCACCTCTCGCTTAACACATTCTAATGGAGTCTCGCCATCTTCCAGATGTCCGCCGACACCAATATACTTGTTCGCATTCTCGTCATTTTTCTTTTTGTTTCTAAGAAGCATGAGATATTTCTCATTTTGTTCAAGGTAAATGAGCGTGGTTAATTCCTTTTCGCCGTTTCTAAGGCTCTCTATAGCCATTTTCTTATCAACTACTTCGGTAACTTCTTTTATGACTCTATCGAGGTCTTTATTGATTTCTTCACCCCAATATCTAAGGACGGTATATCCTTCTCTTTTCAACCTGGCGTTTACCTCTTTATCTCGTTCTATGTTGTGCTCAATCTTCGGGATCCAATAATCCAGATTTGTGTGAAGCTTTCCTTTGTTTTCTTCAAAATGATATCCGTGCCAGAATTCCGAATCGCAGAACACCACCACTTTTGCGGATTTGAAAGAAACATCGGGGTGCCCAAAGACGTGTTTGGTGTTGCACCTATAGTGGTACCCCCTCTTCGTCAGTTCTTTCCTAAGAAGCATCTCAATACCTGTATCTTTGCCCCTGATGCGAGACATTGTGTATGAGATTGTTTCTTTCGATCTTGGTTTTCTAACTTTATCCGCCATATGAAACCTTTATCTCCAAAGAGCCCTCAATCGTCTTTTCCTCATCCTCAGAATCCTGATATGAGTAGTTTGCGAAAAACTGAGTTATTCTGCCTGAATCAATTTTCATTTTTAGGAAGTAGGCAGGCACCGCTTCAATCCCTGTATAGGTGAAGAATTTCTTATAGTCCTTTTCAAAAATACCAAGTGAACTTTCGTCAGCCTCTCTATAATCAGACCAAATCTCAAATGTCCAGGATGAAGATGATGTTGAATCGACATTGAGGCCCGTAATAAGAGCGCTTCTAATCGAATCATCATTTTTGTATACACAGTTAAAATAGGCTCTAAACATGAATCCTACCGAATAATTAAGATAATCTACCAAATAGGAGTTCATATCTCGCATTGCGTAAAAAGGGTCGGATGGAGAAATGCTTCTTTCCCCTTCTTCATCAATATATGTCGTGTTGTAGTTTTCGGTTTTCGTCATCCAACTTTTCTTGCTATCGCCCCAATCCGCTGAATAAGAGATTGAATCGAACTCATCGGTCTTTGACAAAGAGGCGTCCAGACTGAAAGAGGAGACGGTGATATATTTCCTCTTGTCGCCCATGCATCTTTCATGTGCGTTTATCGATATGGTCGTATTGTTTGTCGCAAGCAATAGATTGCTCGACTTTTCGCTCAATGATTCAACGAAGGAATCAAGCACAGATATCCCTTTGGAAATAGATCTTGCAGATAACGTGAAAGAACATGAGGTTACAAGCCCCAATGACAGCATTAGCAAAGTTGTATTCCTGACTGACTTTTTCATATTAGTTAAATTGAGAATTATAAAGCTTGTTGTAGAAGCCATTCTTGGCCATGAGTTCTTGGTGATTGCCGGTTTCAATGATCTCCCCATCTTTAAGAACCACGATAAGGTCACTGGATACGATTGTCGATAAGCGATGGGCAACGACAAGCGAGGTCTTCCCCTTCATCAAGGCATCAAAGCTCTTAGAAAGCAACGCTTCGGTGCGGACGTCGATGTTGGATGTGGCCTCATCCAAGATGACGATCTCAGGTTCCATGAGCATTACGCGAGCAACGCATATTAATTGTTTTTCGCCAACGGATAATCCTGATGAATCAGAAATCATTGTTTCATAGCCATTTGGGAGACGTTCGATAAATGAGGAGGCTTGAGCCTTTTCAGCAGCAAGTTTAACTTCTTCAAGAGTTGCGCCTTTCTTGGAATATGCAATATTTTCAAAGACTGTACCGGTAAATATCCACGTTTCTTGGAGGACCATTCCAATATGTTCTCTGAATGCCCTCTTCTCAAGTTCGAATGTCGAAATGTTATTGGCCTCAAAGCATCCAGATTGAGGGTCATAGAATCTCATAAGGATATTAATGAGAGTCGTTTTACCACAGCCTGTAGGGCCAACGAATGCAATCTTGTGTCCTTTATATATATCAAGGTCAAAGTCTTTGATGATCGTTCTGGTGCCGTCGTACGAGAAAGTGACATGGTTTGCTTTAAGATCGTTCACTTCACCATTAATAACTTCCTTCCCGTCGTTGATATCGGCAGGAGAATTAATGACGTCGTCTATTCTCTTAAGCGAGGAAGTTGCATATGAGATTTCTGTGACAACGTTGCTGATTTCATTGAATGGCGTCATATAGCTAGCCGCATATGTCAAGAACGCTGAAAGGTCTCCAACCATGAATACGGCCACGCCGTAATTAAGGGATCCGTTCTTGATGACGAGAAGAGCGCCAACGGCAATCAAAATGCCGTTGATAAGGGCGTTTACTAATCTGGTTGAAGGATTAATCAAACTGGCACCTAAATTAGCCTTAAAGACCGATTTCCTAAAGGAATCGTTTAACTTATCGAATTCCTTTTCTCTTCTTTCGGCTATGTTAAGCGTGTTAACAGATTCTGAGTTGTTCAAACCCTCAAGAGCGAATGATGCCAAAAGGCCCGAATCCTTTGCCTGTTTTTTGAAGTTGCTGGAGTTGAACTTGGAAACGAATCTCGAAACGAAGATTGAAATAGGAGTTAAAAACACGACTATTAAGGCAAGAGCCCAGTTAAGCATAAACATGAATACGAGGGTAAAACCAATGGCAATGATTCCATCATAGAATGCAGCGAAGCCAGATACCAAACCCGTCTGAACATTTTCGACGTCGTTAATAAGGCGTGAAATCATGTCTCCTTTTCTTGAACTGTCGATATAGGAAATAGGCGCAGTCGTGTATTTGTGGAAGACAGCGTTTCTGATGTTTTTGATAACTCTTTGCCCAATAAGGGAAATAACATAATCAAAGATATAACGGAAGATCGTTCCAACAACCAGGAACACAACCATCATTGTGATAAAATCAACAAACTGAAGAGAGCTTGATGATGGGTCGATAATCTTATTAACAGCACGACCCGCTAAAAGAGGAATCGCTAATTTTGAACCCGTGGCAAGAAGGGCAAATAGAAGCGAGATGGCAAATAGACCAATTGAGCCTTTTAAGTATGGTTTTAATCTCTTGAACGTTGCCATAATTATTTAGCCCTCTGCATATCGTAAATCTCGCGATAAATATCACAGGATTCAACAAGTTCATCATGCTTGCCACATTCGACTATGTTGCCTTTGTCAAAGACATATATTTGATCGCAATCTCTCAAAGAACCCGCTCTTTGAGAAACTATAATTTTAGTTAGACCATCTATTTTGGAGATATTATTCCTTACGTTTAAATCACTAAGGAAATCGAGTGCGCTTGTTGAATCGTCAAGAATAAGTAACGATCCACCTTTTAGAATGGCTCTGGCGATCAAAAGTCGCTGCTTTTGTCCACCAGAAAGGTTGGCTCCTCCTTCTTCTACTTCGTGATCTATGAAATCTGAGTATTTTGATACATATTCATAAGCCAATGACTGTTTTAAAGCCCATTCAATTTCCTCTTCAGTTGCGTCAGGCTTGCCTAATGTTACATTGCTTCTAATGGTCCCTTTGAATATCGATGGCTTCTGGGAAACCAAAGAAATCTCGTCTCTCAGAGAGTTTAAGTCATAGTCTTTGATATTGATACCTCTATAAAGAATCTCTCCTTCTTTTGGCTCGTATAGCCTTTCGAGCAAGGATATTACTGTTGATTTACCTGAACCTGTACCGCCAATAAAGCCTATCCATTGTCCTTTATTTATAGAAATGTTGATATTGCTCAGGGTATTCTTTCCATTGCCTTTTCCATAAGCAAAAGACACATCTTTAAACTGGATGTATGTCGAATCTTCAATCGCTTCTCCTTTAGGATTGTTGATGATTGAAGGCTCCATTTGCAAGAAAGCGTCAATTCTCTTTTTGGAAGCCGAGGCCTTGTTTAAAGACACGCTCAATCTTGAGAACATGATCAAAGCTGCAAGCGATGATGTGGAATATGAGATAAGGGAAACGATTTCGCCCGTGGTTAAAAGCGATTCACCTCCGACTCTAACATTTCCGAGATAAACTATAAGAATCATTCCTAAATTGATTGCGCAGAACGTGAGCGGATTGATGATTGCGTTCAGCGCGGCCATATTCATGCTCTTCTTTTTATATGTATCGACTGATGCGCCAAACTCAGACTCTTCATCCTCTTGCATATTGAAGGCCCTTACCGGTCTAGCACCTTTAAGCGAATCACTGGCGATTAGGTTTATTTCATCAAGGTTGGACTGGATGGCAGCATATCTCTTTGGTGACAAGGCCATAACCAAACCGACGGTCAAAGCAGAGATCAAAACGACTCCAGCGAAAATTAGTCCGGCATATAAATGAATTATGAACGACATAATCAAAGCGCCGACAATCAGGAACGGAGGACGGAATATAAGACGCATGAACATCATTACGCCGTTCTGGAGAGAGAAGGCATCATTATTAACTAAAGTTAACGCTTTCTGCTTGCCATAGTCATTCAATTGTTTTTCAGACAAAGTGGACATCTTATGGAATATTTCCTTCTTGATGTCATATCCAAAATCCGCAGAAACCCTGGCGGCTAAATACTGAGCACACATAGTAACAATGAACGCCAAGAAACCAAGTCCAAGGATTATTGCTCCGAAAATTAAAGTATTCTTCATATCTGAAGCAGGAATGTACTGATCTATTATCTTCTTGGTAAGTACCGGTATTACTAATTCCGTAACAACCTCAAATAACTTTAGGGCTGGACCCAAAGTAACTTGAAGTGCGTATTTTTTCAAAGGTTCTAGTGCATGTTTTGCCATAGTTTATGAAAGGCTGTCAGAGCCGTTATCCTCCAATGTTTCTTCGTTTTTCTCTTGCTCGTTTTGCTGATAAATAATTGTTGCAACATGGACCATATCAGCACCCTCGCCGTGCGTGAAAAACCAACCGTTCTCTAAATCGCCAGCAGCGAAGTCGAACGGTTCAGCATCGCCATACACTGCTTCCGCGATAGATGAAAACGTCCATGTAATAGGCGAGTTAACGAAAGAACAGAACAAAGATTTATGGTCAATAATCAGAAATGGTGAAGCCGCTTCTGTAACGAATGTAAACGTTGCCTCATCTTCATCGAGTCTCTTAGGGATGAATTTGCATTTTCTAAGGAGATGGAAGTCCGCAGCTTTTGCATCAGTGAATGAATCGAAGAAAGTGTCGTCATCAAAGACAGGATCAGCTTTTGCAAACGCATACTTTCTGGACAAGATTTCAATCCTTTGGCAGACATCATCATAATCCTCAGCATCTTCATGTTTGGAAAATGGCTTGTCTCCTTTGATGATTCCGAAAGAGTATTCGGATAATAGGAACATCTTTAATGCCGAGAAATCATCATGAGGAACACCTTTGGCATCCATGAACATAATTCCAATTCTGTATGAAATCTGCGGTAAGAACGAGGTATCGCGGCCTGTTGTCATGATAAAACGCCTGTAAGACTCACCCCACAACTTGCTATACCCGACAAAGGCAAAATACTCATCCTTATCAACATATGTACCATCTAGATAACAGTCGAAATAATGAATAGCGCCTTCCATTGACCCTAACGCTGATGATTTTGCAAAGCATTCATATGCCTTCTTATCGTAGACCGAACCCAAACGTCCGGATTTATACAACAAACCCGCTCTCACAAGTGTTGCCGGTTCGCATATTAGATCTGGATTTGAATAAAACTCCAATGCCTTAAGCGCATCTCTCTC
>DCHU01000054.1:0-22342 GCA_002314915.1 Caryophanales bacterium UBA1744 | reverse complement strand
ACATTACCAAAGCCGGCTAAGGTGTTGCAATACTCTTTGAAGAGTGTCTCGTTCTTTCCGTTGTAAGTTATCTTTCCCGCCTTAAACCTATTTACATATGTAACCAAGCAGCGAGGATTCTTCTTCATATACTCCTCGCCGAAAAAATAAAGATTAATCTGTTTCAATTCATCCTTGTCAAACTTATAGCCGGAAGAATCGCCTATGACGGAATCGATTCCACAATTAGGGCAGATGGCATTTGTTCCTTTGTTATCTGAAACCCAGTCTTTTACAAGCCTTGCAGAATATGTGTGACGACAAAAAACACACGAACAATTCTCGGATGTGAGAATCTCTATTTCGTTATTAAGAGTGTGTTTGAATATCTTTTCGAATAGGTCGTTGTTTTCCATGACACAAAGTATAACACAATAATTGTTTTTTATCTTTGATAACAGAATCATATTAATAATTCGTGTGAAACAGTCGTATTCTCAAGTGAATAGAGCAGGACAGAATGAAATAAATGGGGTAAGATATTGCATATGGGCAGAAGAGCAATACCAAACGCAGAACTTAAAATATATAGAGAAGTCGTTAGCCTATCAAAATCTCATGCGATAAGGAAAATAGCAACCGTTGATATCGCATACAGGATGAGGGTTTCCGAAACCGTTATTTTCAAACGTTTTGCTACAAAAGAGGATTTGCTCAACAAGACGTTCATTTACTGTTTTGAGCAATTTGGAGACTTCTCCTTCAATACGATAATTGATAGAAAGAAAACGGATGAGTTGAGGCTCGACGAGTTTTCAATGGCTACAGATACGATGAGCCTCCATCTCGCAGAGACTAATTATGTGTTGATGTACGTTCTCAGCGAATATTTTGAAATTGGACAACTGGAGAATATCCCAAACTTCAACTTAATCTCAATAAGAAACGATTATCCATCTATCTCTTCAGTCGAATTCGAGCAATTCATCAAACAATCATTGATAATGCTGCTTACACACTCAATCTCAAAAACAAAGGATGGAGTATCCGACGCTTTCGGGATGAGTTTATTGCCGGAGATCCACTTATGAAAATTAAACTAACACAAGAAGAATTAGAGGACTTTGGCACTTTATTGTCACAACTGGACGAGAACATAGAAGCTGGCGAAGTATATAACGATATCTTGGAAAATGGATATCTCGTAGATTCTGAGTCATCAACCTACCCGATTTCTAAGCTAAATCCAGAGCCATATTACAACGATCCATATATGAAGAATGTTAGGCCAAAACCACTTAGAAAGGGTAAATGGTCGCTTAAAACGAATAAGTATGTACCTCATCAAGGGTTCCTTTACGACGAGATAAAATCAGGCGAAGACGACGGCTATAGAGAACACACACCGTTTGGGTATTTCGAAAAACCATTTAACTATCTCGCAATCGATGAAGGAAAAACAAATTGGATGAGCATTACTCCTCATGAAATCAACACCATGAGGAAGGCGATTAAAGAGGCACACGGAAGAGTTCTCGTTCTCGGTTTAGGTCTTGGTTATTACCCGTTTATGGTATCCCAAAAGCCGGAAGTTGAGGGTGTTGATATTATAGAGATTTCCAGAGAACCGATAGAGATTTTTAAAGAAGCAATCTTTCCTTTTTTCAAACAAAAACAAAAGATAAAAGTAATTTCTATTGACGCTTTTGAATACTTGAAAAATAACGCAAAACAATACGATTATGTATTTGCCGATTTATGGCACCTTCCTGAAGATGGACTACCAATGTATTCCAAATTATTGAAGTTGGAAAGGGATCGCACCAGTTATAGTTATTGGATAGAGAACGAAATGCTAATCATGGCCAGAAGAGCTATGTTAATTCTCATCGATGAATACATTAACAATCCAGAAAGACAACAATTTGAGGAACTCTCATTCTCAGACAAACTAATCAATGCGATAGACAGAACCACTGCTTCCACGGAAGTAGAGTCATTTGATGACATAATGGGTTTAATAAGCAACAGAAGCTTAAAACAAATCTTGAAGGAAAGCGATCTATAGAGCAGGTAAAAACTTGCTCTTTTCTTTTTGTTCTAACTCGTACTAACTTTTTTCTTTTGTGGTTATTTTTACTATATAATACCTAGTATTAAATTATGAAGTATCATAACAGTCGTAAAAAAGAAAATAGGACCAGTTAATAGTCCTATTTCTTAAATCTGATGCCCGGCATTTTAACGGGGAATACGATTTCTCTTGCCGCGATCATTAGGCCAAGGAACGTCTTCTTTACAAGATTTTGTATCTCAGGCGGTTCTTGTTTGTACTTGTCAGAGAAGGCACGGTAGGTTCCCGGAATATCGGAAAGGATGTTCAGAACGTTATTGTCGTATCCACCCAAGAATTCAATGATGTACGTGCTTGCAATATCTATGTCACCGGGAGGAGTAGAATCGACCCATTTGGTTGTTGATTCTTCAAATGTTTTCGATACTTCATTTCTCTTTTGAGAACATTTAAGATCGTGAGTTTTATCATCAATTTTCCAATTTAACGGGTTGTGTTGACTGACAAGAAATTTATACGATTCCACGACTTTATATTCACTTGTTTGTTTTAATAGAATCCCAACCAAAGAGTCCACTGGAACATATTTTTTCATGATATGACTTCTCGCATTAATACGCTCCGGCGTAAAAACCGCATTCGGGTCCAAGAAACCTGGTCCGTCCAGGTTATATAAAACCGACAGTTTTTCATATGCGGAATCACTCATAGTATACAAAGTATACGCAGCTAGATTGCCGCCTTTTGAATGGCCTACTATTTTAAATTTTCCATCGTGTATTTCTGCGAATTTCTCAACATATTTTAGGGCTTCATATTGACTTGGGAGGCTCGTTTTGAAAGCCAAGCATAAATCTTCTTTCCACCCAACTAATGACGTATCTGTGCCTCTAAAAGCGATGATCGGCTCCTCTTCTTTATTAAAGAAGGCCATCGCACAAAATTGGGTTGAATGTTCTTTTGAGAATATTTTCTTAACGTGCCCAACCCTAATGTGTTTATACCTGCGAGAATTCGATACCGCCACGAGGAAGGCCATTGCTTCCTTTTGGTCTAAGTCTCCTTGAGTTATCTCTTTGCGGCGCTTAGAATCGGCAAAATCGCGCATTTTAACAACTTTATGGCTGTCATTATCATCATTATCGAGCGTATTCTCCCAATTAATATAAGAAAGACGAGCATAAACCAAAGCATCAGCATCACAAAATGGGAGCTGAGTAAACGTTTTATTTCCACATGTCTTGATGTAATTTAGGAGGTTCATATCTTTATTATAAATAAAAAAGGCAAATTAGTTTGCCTCTTTTCTATTTTTCTTACTATGTATTACTTCAGCTAGTTTTATGCAGCCGTATTCGCCGTAGTAGACAATCAGTCCGCATAAGGCAAAACCAAATAAATAAAGAATAAGGAATACGGCATACGGAACGACCGGTTGAATTGAACTTAACACAGGCAAAGATGAGTTTCTGTATGGAGATATATAAAACATATTAAATGTGTTAGGTTCAACAGCAGGCTGAACTGTGAGATTCAATGTCATTGCGATTGCGGACATCACCGCAAAAACGATCAATCCGCCGAAATAAAACTCATTGGTCCAGAACTTCGCTTTGTACTTATGTTGGCACCATACAGCGGCAAAAACACCGGTCACCATCTGAATGCCGTGATGCGTAAGCGATTGAATGCTTATCAGTATTTCTCTAGTAAAGATTCCTTCTGGGTAGGCAAATACAGCAATGCCTGCGAATAAAGCAAATAAAGCCGTATAGGAGATACAAGCATTACGAACCTTGCCATCAGGAAGGAAAATGACTAATGGAAGAACATATAAAGGGGTTGAGCAGAATTGGAACGGGAAAACATACCACTGGTAATCCCAATTTGCCGTCGTTCCATCCGTTTTACATGAGTACTGAAGTTGCTTATAAACTTCAAACAGGAACATTATTGCCCAACATATTCCGATAATAATCCTGAATTTCTTATCAGAACACTTTTTGTATCTAACACACAAAAAAACAGTAACTCCAATTACTATGGCGGTGAACAAAAGGTGCAACCATCCATAGGATGTCGGTTTAGTTTCCACGTTGTATGAGAGAATATCTAATAATTTTTCAAACCAATTCATACGGGCAATAATATACAACAACAAAAACAAAAAACAACAAGACTACTAAAGTTGTCAATTTGCCATTTGTAAATTTGTCGTTTTTTCAATAGCTGAAAAATGTAGAATTAAAATATGAAAAACATCGATTACATTATTGATTTCGCTGCTCACGTCGGGCAGGAGATGCTTGCGTGTGGAGCAAACTTAGAGCGTGTAAACATAACAATCGAAATGATTTGCAGGCACTACAATGTCCAGGATCTCGGCATTCATTCTTTGAGCACAATGATAACGGTCTCCGGATCCGATACTGATGGAAACACGCGTTCAAACACAGTAAGAGTGCTCTCATCATCTTTGAACATGGAGTGGCTTAAAGAGTTGCATAAACTCGGAAGAACGGTTGTGAGAGATAATCCCGAACCATCAGAACTGCCTCAATTGTTAGAGACGGCTCTCTCAGGAATAAAAACTCACAATATTTGGATCGTTCTTGGCGCTTTTGAAATAGCCATGATTGCCTTGGCAAGACTATTCGGAGGCGGATACCAAGAGCTCATTTGTGTGGCTGTTAATACGGCCGGGTTATTCTTCCTGTCAAAGGCATTCTCAAGAATTCACCTTAACAAGATAATCACAAACTTTATTAGCATGTTTATCGCCGGATGCTTTGCCGGCGCAATGGCATCACTTGGCCTCATCCAAAACTTCTGGGTAGTCGTGTTAACGAACGCATTCTTCCTCATCCCAGGTATCCAAATGGTAAACTCCGTCAGAAACTTGCTTTGCGGAAATGAGATGAATGGCATCATCGATTTGTTCAAGACCATATTGGAAACAGTAACGATTTGCGCTGGGCTTGCATCTGCATACTATATCTTCGGAAACAACATTTCGCTGTTACTCGAGAATTCATTCGCAGTCGCGGACTACACAAACATCGTCTATGACATCGAGCTTGTTGTGCTATCGTTCCTCGCTTCATTTGGTTTCGGTTTAACTTTCAACATTTCGTGGAAAGAGATCTCGTACGCAGGCGTTGGCGCAATGCTCGTCCGTATCATCTATATCGCTTTGTTACTGGTAATTCCTGATTACAGATTCATCTTTATGACTCTTGCCGCCCTATCGGCTTCAATATTCTCTGAGGTGCTGGCAATGTTTAAACACCGACCAGCGACTTACTACCTGTATCCGTTTGTCGTTCCACTCATCCCAGGAGACTTATTCGCATTTACCATGTTCGGCATATGGTGGCAGAACGGCTCGTTGTTCGCGGAGAACGGCTTGAACTGCTTATACGCGTTAATGGGAATCTCGGTTGGATTCGTTATCGGCTCATCGATAATGCACTTCGTAAGAAAAGCAAAATTGAAAAAATACTATTCATTAAACACAAAAAAATAGTCCCCGTACTCGGAGACTTTTTTATTAATGATTGTTTGGGTTAAGAAAAAGCATCATATATGTAACTGCAGCGAGGACTGCTGGAAGTACGCAACAGATGACCATAAAGACCATCCTGAAGTTCCACTTAAAATCTTTTCTCGTTCTATTGAGAATCGTTGCAATAATGCTGAGCAATGTGGTGCCTCCCATAACAGGCCATTCGATTGCAACCGAGAACATAGCCACGACAACAAGTCCGACTCCAAAGTTTGTGTTACATTTGGAAATTGCCTCACTATCCTCGCCGGCTTGAGCTAAGCATTTTGGGAGATCAGTATATATCGATATGGTTGCGCCAAGGAAATAAGCGCCGACGATAAACGTTACGACGAACGCGATAACAATTAATATGGTTGAGATTACTTTTTTAGCCATAGTTATGCTCCTTAATCTGCCATTATTATAGTACAAAGAGTCTATTTTTAAAGTTTTGAGGAATTTCTACTAGAAATATAACCGTATTTTTTGTTGAACGCGAAAATGAATACAACGTTCTCAATTAAAGCAAGAACCTCGGAAAGAACATACGCGGCAAATATCCATTCTGGGCCAAGAAGAGAAGGAAGGATAAGCACACATGAAAGTTCGAACACGATTGACCTGGAAACGGATGAAATCGCTGAAATCGTGCCATTGTTTAAGGCTGTGAAGAAGTTTGACGTGAATATCGAATATCCACAGAAGGCATATCCGATAAAGAATATTCTCATCGCCATAGAGGTGAGTTCTTCAAGTTCTGGGCTATAGCCAACAAACCATCCCGCTATAACATTCGCAAGAGCTTCCGCCGACACAACCATTAGAATTGATGCGACAAGCATAAACAACATGGATTTGGTTAAAAGGCTGTTAAGTTCCTTTTTATTGTCGGCTCCAAAATGGAAGGAGACGATTGGAGCAACACCCATGGAATAGCCGATAAAGACAGCGACGAATACGAAGCCGACATACATAATTACTCCATAAGCGGCAACACCATCCTCGCCATAAAATCTCAAAAGTTGATAGTTATAAACAATGCTGACAAGGGACATCGCAATATTCGCAATAAGCTCAGATGAACCATTCCAAATGGTTTTTCCCAATGCCTTAAAGTCCATTTCGGCTTTTCCCAAATGAAGCCATGATTTGTTTTTCTTGCTAACGAAATAGAAAAACGGGATCAACGCACCAACAGCTTGGGCCGAAAGCGTTGCTAAGCCCGCGCCTGTAACACCCAATCTGAACAAGCCTACAAGCAAGGCATCCAAAATCATGTTCAATAAACCGGAGGAAAGAGTGATGTATAAACCGAACCTAGCTCTTTCGGCTGCGACCAAGAACGATTGGAAAAGGTTTTGGAGCATAAAGAAAGTGATGCTTGCGAGAAGAATTCTTCCGTAAACGAGACAATAGGGAAGCATCTCAGCAGTCGCGCCCATAGCAAGCGCGATTGGTTTGAAGAACACTATACAAACAACAGAAACCAAGATTCCGATAACGACAGTTGAATATATGACAAGCGAGAATATCTTGTTTGCTTTGACCGGGTCACCCTGTCCTCTTGTCTTGCATACGAGAGCAGATCCTCCGGCACCCATCATGAATCCGATGGCACCGATAACCATAACGAATGGGTAGATGAGATTAATGGCGGCAAATGAAGCCTTACCGGCAAAATTAGAAATGAAAAGACCATCCACAATTGAGTAAATGGAAGTAAAGATCATCATCAAGATCGATGGTATAACCGCCTTGATGAGTAGTTTGAATGAGAAATGTTGGTCGAGACTTACGCTTTTCACGCGGTGTATTTTAGCACATATGCGCATTCGAAAAGAAAAAGAAAAATGCCGATTATATTAACCGGCATCTTATACAAATTATTTAGCGAAGAAGGTGACGTTGACCTCGGGTTTATCCATCCTTTTTTTCTTCATGAAGAATGCTGCGACAAGAAGAGAAACCTGCCCAACTGAGTTAACAAACTCTTTAATCCAGTCGTTCATGGCATCTTTTGTAGAAAGGTATCCCATTCCGAGTGTGAAGATTAAGGAGACAATAAGCAAGACCATTGAAACCCAACATTTGTTCTTTGCGCAGATGAAGGCAAGACCTCCGTCAAAGACAATGACGCCTAAGCACATAAGTGCGACGAAAATCATTGTGCCTCCATATGGATTATTCAACAAATCATCATAGTTGCCTTGGTATGCATAGGCGATTCCGGCGAACAAGGCAGGAGCCGCAAAACAAGCGACGGTATTCTTTCCCTGGTGATGGCATAGAATTGCCATAACCGCAGCACCAGCAAGGAAGAAACCAACCGTCTGCATTGGGAAGAACTGTTGCGATAATGGAGTAAATGCGCAAACTCTAAATGTTAATAGAATTTTGTATATTGCTTTCAACAATCCCGCAATGAACACGATGATGGTTCCAGCAGAGAAAACTGCAAAAGCACCTTTACTGACTTTGTTGTATATGATTCTTTGGAGCATGATTGCTGCAACGAGGAATGCCACAACAGGAACCAAGTCCACAAAACCCATCAAAATATCTGAGGCATTAAGCATAATTATTCCTTTTCCGGCTTAGCCGCTTTCTTTTCGGCTTTAGCCTTTTCTGCGGCTTCAACATCCTCAACCTTGTAAATGCCGATGTGGTAGATAGGTAAGAGAGGGAAGATCAATGGAGTATGATCGGCATAAGCACGATATTCTTCATTTGTACCGTAATTCTTCTCCTGTCTCTTATCTAGACGCTGAGCGCCATTAATCATGATGTAGACAATGCAAACCCATGACAATGCAGCGATGACCCACTGCCACCAATTTGCTCCATAGACTGCGCATCCGCCAACGAATACACCAGTCCAGAAGAGTATCTCGCCGAAATAGTTAGGGCATCTAACCATCTTATAGAGTTTATGTGTGGCAACCATATGTGGGTTGACTTTCTTTTCAGCGGATTTCTGAATATCAGCGAGTGTTTCAATAACAAGGCCAATTAACGAAATTGCCGCGCCGATTGCAGGAACAATTATAACTTCTGGGTTATGATTCCATGTAGCCTCTAAATTCCAAGAAGCAACCATATATGGGTTGACCATTCTATAGAATGCAGGAGCGGTCTGGCCAACATAGAGGACGCCGACCAATAACCACATAACAACAAGAACAAAGATTGGCATCTTCTTCTCGCCTTCTTTTGTGGCTGATGCAAGAACCTTGCGGTAGCTTGCGTTCTTGAGTTCTCTTGCAAGTAAGAAACCAGATAATCTAGCGCCGTATAAAACGAACAAGACGCACTGGATGAGACCAATGACATCTAAAGTACCATTGACTCCACCGTAGATGGCATATCCGATGCCTAATGCCGCAACTGCAAATCCGTATCCGATTGAGAGGAACCAGACAAATTTCTTAAATCCAATGCAGCAAGCGAGTAAGGCTACTCCGAGCCAAATCGCCATTAAAACCCATTCACCCATAGATTACTCCTTACGGAAGCATTCGCTGATGTATTCTTTGAAGCTTCTTTCTCCGGCAACCGTATCGCCAACCAAATCATTTGAAAGTGTGAACTTAGAGAATTTGATAATTGCTGATTTGCCGTTTTTCTTGTTCTTTGGCAACCAAGCGAGAACAGAGAATAACCATGTTGGAGCACGTTTGATATTTGGCTCTTTGCCAGCTGCGGCAAAGCACATTTCTGCGATTTCCTTATAAGACCATATTTCTTTTCCGCCAACGGAGTATGTCTGATTCTCGTCGCACATGTGAGCAACGATAAAGCCTCCGAATTCAGGAGTGTCGATAACGTTGCATGTATGATCTTCTTTTCCAAGGAGGTTAACTGTACCCTTTTCAATCATAGGTCTAAAGACCTTGACGATATCATAGAAGTATCCTGTTGGTCTGTGGATGACATATGTGAGTCCGCTCTTCTTGAGTTCTTCTTCGAACAAGAACTTAGCGTGAACCATCGGTACATCCTTTGTCTGTGGATCATCAGCCTTGATGACGGAGATGTAGACGAAATTCTTGACTCCAGCTCTTTTAGCTTCTTCAAGAATGTTGATGTTGCCGTTTAAGTCGATGTCGTAATTGGTAACTGTAGCTGATACGCCAGTTAAACCGACGGTTGTAATGACAACATCAGCGCCATCGCATAATCCGACGAGCGATTCCTTGTTTGTTACATCGAGTTTCTTAAATGATACATTGGTCTTGTCGAGTCCTTCGATTTCTCTCTCAACCATATCTGTTGCCACGACCTCGTGGCCCGCTTTAACGAGCGACTTTAAAATCTCGCTTCCGAGTTTGCCATACGCTCCAGCCAAAACTACTTTCATATATGTGCTCCTTTGAATTGGTTAGTTACATTTAACAATATTCGTCAACAAAAGTGGAATACTTTTTTGTATAAAAGTACCTATTTGTGTAAAATTAACGCCGATGAACGAAAATAAGGCGAAGAAAATTAAACGAGGACTAACAATAGGCGGTGCATCCATTATTGCGATCGGCGCAGCTTTCGGCATTTATTGCGGAACGTATGAGCATGCCGATAGTTACGCATTGGAATGTATGAAATCAGATTCCGATGTTGAAGTAATCAAAAACGGCAAAGACTATATCTTCAAGCCTAATGGAACGACTGGAAAAGGATTGATTTTTTATCCGGGCGGAAAGGTACAGGATAAATCATATGCACCACTGATGAAGAGCCTCGCCAAGAACGGTATATATTGTGTGCTTCCACACATGAGTTGCAATCTTGCATTCTTTTCGAAGAATGTCGCAAAGAATTATATCAATGCGAATCCAAGCATTTCCTTCTACGTAGGCGGACATTCCCTAGGCGGGGTTGCCGCTTCATCTTTTGCCGAGAAAAACACAAGCAAGATAAAAGGACTTGTCATGTTGGCTTCATATTCAACATCCGATTTGTCTCATACGGATTTGAAGACAATTTCGATAACTGCAACCAACGATAAAGTATTGAACTGGAAAAGCTATGAGAAATATAAATCTAACCTTCCGAACATGAAGGAATATTCGGTTGAAGGAGGCATTCACTCCTACTTCGGATCCTATGGCATACAAAAAGGTGATGGAGAACCTACCATCACCGTAAAGGAACAAACTCAATTTGTATCCGAGGTTATTTCAAACGAAATGTATCTTTCTTAACTAAGAAGGCTTCTGTGAATGATAATGCCACTTAAGCCATTTTTATTTACAATCAAATCGACTGTCTTTGTAGTAAGTGCTCCCCCTACTAATGCTGCGGTAATAAAACCAGCCGCATTTTTTGAACAATCAGCAATTGTTCTGCATATATCGAGTATGGTCATTTTGGCCATAATATCTGTGCCGTCTTTCCAAAGGTCGGCATGTACGCCATTTTCTAATAGCGTTTCTTCTATTCCTTCCACCATTTCTTCGGTAACAACCCAGTCTACGACCCCACCTCCAGATGAAATAAGGTTAACTCTGATTTTTGTTAATCTCAGCGTTAGGAATTCATCATCGTACTCCAGATGACCATCTATCTTTGCACATGTTCGATAACACAGTGCCCACAATGGCGCTTCCACTCGAATGTTATCGTCTTCATCTATATCTAAGTAAATGGATTTCAGATTTACACACGGAATTTCGATGGTCGGAACAATTGTGGCGAGAACGTTGTTGAGTTTATGTTCATCCAAAAGGAATTCGTAGTCGTCTAAGATACCACAATTTTTAAAAGACTCATCTGCAAGTTCTCCGATATAGTCTCCGGTTGATTTACCTTCAACTTCGCTTATGTAATCGGGCGTGTTGTTTGTGAAGTCCGTAATGGCAACACTGATGGAAATGAAACACACACCAATAATAGCTCCAAGTGTGATTAACGTATTTCTAACGACATGTTTCTTATTTGACATATGAATAATTATTGTACTAATTTCCAAAAAAGGAATTTCTATTTTTAGATTTTCCAATATGATTGTGTTATGGCAAACGTTAAGGTAATTCTTGTTGATATTGATAATACACTGCTTGATTTTGATGAAGCAATTAGAACGTCCCTTCAAGTTGGATTCAAAAAGTTCGGACTCGGAGAATTCACCGAGGAAATGTTCACCGTTTTTAACAGAATCAACACGGCAATGTGGCAAAGACTCGAAAAAGGTGAAATCGATTTGGCCCAATTGAAAAAAGAAAGATACGCCGCCGTCTTCAAAGAACTTGGTGTAGACTTCGATGGAGTCGAATATGAGAAATGGTTTAGAACATATCTATATGATTGTGTTATACCGGTAGATGGAGCATTTGAGCTCCTTGAATCGTTAAAAAGTAAATATACCTTATGTACCGCTTCAAACGGCCCATATCAGCAGCAAATACATCGAATGGAGTTGTCTGGAATGGGAAAGTATTTCACACATCACTTCATATCTGAAGACCTAGGCGTGCAGAAACCTGCCAAAGAGTTCTTTGATAAAGCGTTGGCGAAGATTGGAGATGTTAAACCGGAAGACTGTTTAATCATCGGAGACTCTCTAACGTCCGACATAAAAGGCGGAATAAACTCAGGCATTAAGACTTTGTATTTCAACAAACACGGGGAGACCAATACAAAAGGAATCATTCCGGACTTTGAATTTGGTTCGTTAAGAGAAATAAAGGAGTTCCTAGAATAATATGGTTATAACAAGAAAGAAACTATTCCTGTTCTCCGCAATAACGTTAGCTATAGCCATCGCACTTGCCGTTCTTACATACTTCTTCTTCCACTACTATACGGATGCCGGTTTTGTAAGCGTTAAGCAAAGCGAACCAGGAAAGCCTTTCATGAGTTACATGTTTGGTATTCTCACGGTGTTATTCCTCTTCTCGTCGCTTATCTCATCGCTCATTGCCGTCGTATTCAAAGATAAAAAATAAGAGAAAAGAAAATCCCCGGTTGCCCGAGGATTTTTTGTTTGGGGGGAATTACTCAGCTTTTCCAGCGCAGCCGAATGCCTTCATGAGAGCGATTGTCTGTTCTGTGATTGCATCAAAGCCTGGCTTCATAAGCTTACGTGGGTCGAATCCCTTGCCCTGGAGGTCTAATCCTTCTTCGATGTATTTACGGATTGCTGCTGCATAGACTAACTGGAGCTCTGTGTTGACGTTGATCTTTGAAACGCCATTCTTGATTGCTCTGTCTGTCTGTTCGAATGGGATACCTGAACCGCCGTGTAAGACGAGTGGCTTGCCATCAACTGCAGCGTTGATTTCTTCGAGTCTCTGGAAGTTTAAGCCAGCCCAGTTTGCTGGATATTTGCCGTGGATGTTTCCGATACCACATGCGAGGAAGTCAACTCCGAGAGCTGCAACCTGCTTGCACTCTGCTGGATCTGCTAATTCGCCTGATGATGTGACGCCATCTTCCGAACCGCCGATGCCGCCAACTTCGCACTCAACTGAGATGCCTTTAGCGTGTGCAAGAGCGAGAATCTCTTTTGACTTTTCGATGTTCTCTTCGATGCTGTAGTGTGAGCCGTCAAACATGACTGATGTGTAGCCGAGTTCGATGCACTTCTTAGCACCCTCATATGTTCCGTGGTCGAGGTGTAATGCGACTGGAACTGTGATTCCCATTGAATCGTGTAAATCTCTAACGATGTCGACGACAACCTTGAAGCCGCCCATATACTTAGCTGCGCCTTCTGATGTCTGGATGATGATTGGAGCCTTAGCATCCTGAGCTGCTTTTAAGAGGCTCTTTGTCCATTCGAGGTTGTTTGTGTTGAATGCTCCGATAGCATAGTGGCCTTCGTGAGCTTTATTGATTATTTCTGTTGCAGAAACTAACATGCTTTAATCCTCCTGATTTAGATTAGCGGTTTAATTATACACAAATTTCATTTATGTATTAGTAAAACTATCAATTGTCGGTCATTTTTTACCGATTTATCGTTTTATCTTTCATCATTGAAACGGGCAGTTCAAACGATAGAACGCCAAAAGGCATAAGAAAAAGGCAGTACAATCGCTGCCTTTCTTTCTTTTAATGCTTATTTAACAATCAATGATTTGGAGGTCATGTCAGTAGGGATCTCAACACCTAATAACTCAAGAAGAGTTGGAGCGATGTCTGAGAGGATGCCATCTCTAATCTTTACGTTCTTGTCTGTGATGACGACTGGAACGAGGTTTGTTGTGTGAGCTGTGTAGACGTTTCCGTTCTCATCAGCCATCTTCTCGGCGTTACCGTGGTCTGCTGTGATAAGAGCGACACCACCGACTTTGTCGAGCGCTGCAACGACTTTGCCGACGCATGTATCGACTGCCTCAACCGCTTTAACAGCAGCTGGGATGATTCCTGTGTGGCCGACCATATCGCAGTTCGCGAAGTTGAGGATGATTGTGTCATACTTCTCAGCTTCAATTGCTTCGACGGCTTTGTCGCATACTTCATATGCAGACATTTCTGGCTTTAAGTCATATGTTGCGACTTTTGGTGAGTTGACGAGGATTCTGTCAGCGCCTTCGATTTCTCTATCTGCGCCACCATCGAAGAAGAATGTTACGTGAGCATACTTTTCTGTCTCAGCGATACGGAGCTGTTTAAGTCCGTTCTGTGCGATGACATCTCCAAAGAGATTATCGAATGACTGAAGACCGAATGCCAATTCTCCAGCAACCGAGTCAGCGTACTTCATCATAGAGACAAAGTGAACATTCTTCGGTCCTTTAGAGAAATCTAATCTGTATGGCTTTTCTGGATTATAGACAATGCCTTCTGGATTGGAGATTGATGTAGCAATCTGAATTGCTCTGTCTGGTCTGAAGTTTGCAAAGACAACAGAGTCTCCGTCTTCAACCATACCGCTCTTGTCAGACACGAATGGGACGACGAATTCGTCTGTCTTTCCGTTGTCATATGATGTCTGGATTCCAACGAGTGGATCTGCAAAGAATTCGCCTTTTGCAACTGTCATTGCGTCATATGCGACCTGGATTCTGTCATAGTTTTTGTCACGGTCCATACCATAGTATCTTCCGCCGACTGTAGCAACTTTGACGTTTCCGTTTTTAATGACATATTCAAGGAAGCCTTTTCCTGAGGTTGGAGCTGTATCACGACCGTCGAGGAATGCGTGGTAATAAACGTTTTCGATTCCGTTTGCCTGAGCAAGTTTGGAGATTGCACAGATGTGGTCGACGTGTGAGTGGATTCCACCGTTTGAGCATAAGCCAAAGATGTGGAACTTCTTGCCGTTTTTCTTTGCGTTCTCTATTGCTGCGAGAACAACCGGATTTGAGTTGAACTCTCCGGTCTTGATTGAGTAATTGATTCTAGAGAGTGACTGGCGAACAATACGGCCTGCACCGATGTTCATGTGGCCAACCTCTGAGTTACCCATCTGTCCTTCTGGAAGTCCAACAGCATCTCCTGATGCGTTGAGGGTCTTTGTGTCGAATTCGCTGAAGATGCGATCGAGGTTTGGTTTCTTTGCTAAGCTGATAGCGTTTGTGTCGGATGCTGGAGCGATTCCGTAGCCATCCATGATGATCAACATTACTGGTCTGTGATTCATAATTTGATTACTCCTTCGTAATTCCGTTGCAAATTATATTTGTAATTGGGTAACTTTTCTACTCTCCAAATAACGACTTGATTAACGTTTCATTGAGATTCTCTCCAATGACAATGACGACATCTTGCCCATTTTGAAGTTGATTTTTGTTTGTTTCATTAGCAGTCATATTAAATTCAAACCACTGCTCATTCTCTTTTATGAAGCCCTTAATTCTCAGGACTTTTCCATAGTCAACTTTGTTGAATAGTTCTTTTGCTATTTGTTCTAATTGGTTCACAGTAAGCGATTTATTGAGGAAATAAACCGATGAGTAGGAATTACTATTCATGACGTCAATCTTGATGTGCGACTGGTTTGAATAACCTGCATTCATAAAGCTCATGAAATCGTTTCCATCAAATGACTCGTAATCTTTTGAGATGACTCTATTCTGGTTTAAGGTCATTCCAAACTCACCCATAACGAAATTCAAGAACGTGAGGGTCTTCAGGATTTCTTGTTCGGAATGATTCTGCGTTTTGCTTAATACAATTAGCCCAGAGGAGGCAAGCTGACACGAAAGAACATATCTCGATTCTTTAGACAAGTTCTGTTGGATTCCGGCGTCCACTATAGAGATGACTGAACCGATTTCATACCAGTTGTCCAGTGGTTCCTCATAAAGGGTATCGAAGAATTCATCAGTATCAAAAAGACCAGATGGCTCGATTATTACTCGGTCGTACTTCTTCATGCCCATGGCAATGAGCTTTGTTTTGAAACGTCTGAGGTGGCAATCATAATCACAGCCTCCAGCAACCATTTCCAAATCAACCGAGTCATTGAACTCTTGAAGAAGCATCATATCGACATTTACCGCGCCGTAATCAAATTCTAAAACACAGACTCTTTGTCCTTGTTCTACCAAAAATTTCAAGTACTTCTTGAGGAAAGTGGTCTTTCCAGAACCCAAGAATCCTGTGATTAAATCAATCTTAGTCATTTGTTTTGAACTGGTTTAATTTCTCGTCGTAGTGATAACCAATCTTACTCAAAATGGATTTAACGTCATCCTCGTTGTAATCGAGATCATCACAAAGGCTTTCGAGTGAAGAATAATTGTCTCTCAATTTTGTATTTATGAGACTTAAAAGCATATTTGGATCTTTAATCATTGTTGTTTACTCCTAGAGAAGATTGTCAAAGACAAAAACTTTCCAAACCGGTTTTTTGCTAAGATACTCTTGTTGATAAGGCATGAAATAAAGATCGAATTTCGTCTCCACGTTTACGTAATCTGCAACCGGGCAATAATTGCATAACTGATCCCAAGAAACATTCCAATAGTTGTTGTTGGCAATATCTACCATCCCCCATGTGTTTTGTGCGGTTGTTCTGCTGCTCAGTTCTGTCTTTGATGAATAATAGTTATCGCTAATGGTCACATAGTATTTGCCATTAACCGTGTAATAACTCGCATATACGGATGCCTTGTAAAGGTTTTTGAATCCATCTATATAAGCATCCATTTTTGATGAAGTATCATCCTGACTCGATTGTATCTTTTTGAAAGCGGTGATTGTTGTTTCGGTTGCGTCAGACTTAGTAGGTTCGGCTACCGCTTCTTCACTTAAAGACGACTTCAATGCAGTTATAGCTGGGCTCCAACTTTGCGTTGTCACATATCCAGTAATGTCGTAAGTCTTGCCTTCGATGAATGTGCAGTTGCCCTTCACCACTTTCATGAACTTGTGGCCGTCTGTAAATGTGTATACGTCATTTCTCTTCTCATAACACAAAACGTTTTTAACGGTATAAATATCACCATATCCATGACCAGCACAGTTGTAGTTAACCGCTTTTGCCTTTTCATAGAATGAGTCAAAGGAAATGTCCCCGTTTGATAACGACGGGATATCGCATTTAACATTTAGTGTGTTGTCATAGGTATAAGTTTTGGATGGGACATATAACTCTGGCTGGCCGAGGTACATCGAAAGATATCCGGTTACCTCGTACGTGGAACCATCTTTGCCGGCATAATCAGCAACCTTGCCCCATAAAGAATTGCCGTCACTAGTAGAAGGTGAGGCACAGGCGATGAATCCCGTCTCGTCTCCAAAGAACGTCTTATACGGCATTGAGACATCCAAGCCAAATTTTGATGTTGTTTTAACTAAAGAAAACTTCGAGAGTGCGAGTCCATGAATGGTAACTTTTGCCTTCATGTTCACACCGATGCCTGCTGAGTTTAAGTCAGTTACGTTTTTGCATAATTCACGGACTTCAGAAATAGTCTTGAGACCAAGATCAACCACATCATCAGAAGGTGTGGATGAGGACTCGGAGGTGGAAGATGCTTGCTCTGATGATGATTTCTCAACTACCGAAATACTTGTTTCGACCGTTTTAACCGTCTCTTCAGATTCAGATGAAGCACTAACTGATTCTGCCTCTGAAGAGGATTCAGAAGTGTTATAAGAAAAAGGTCTTCTGCTAGTTGCGCTAGAAGATGAATCTACGACTATTGGGGCACCACATGACGCTAGTATTCCGCCAATAGCCATCATTAATAAAAACGATTTTTTCATAGCGATAGTCCTTTCTTCGATATAGTGTTTACTTGTAATAAGTACTATTTATTTACTATTATCCGATTTCTGTTGATTCTGTTTATAATCGGCAGCATACGCATCGAACATCTCGGCCAAGGTTACCTTTGGCTCGTATCCAAGTTCGCGTCTAGCCTTTGAAATATCAAATACCTGAGTACGTCCAATTGTGCATAAATCATGACGTGTGATTATAGGCGCCTTGTTATAGATGTGGAATGTTTTGAAAAACCCTTCTGCAACACACGCAAATGCATATATAGGACCAAATGGCAATTTGCAATATTTAGGGGTGATGTCGAGTTTTGGCATCATTTCCTCACAAAGGTCTTTTATGTTTCTTGGCTCCCCGTTTGTGATGTTGTAAATCTGATATAGAGCCTCGTCTTTTTCCATACATAAACGTAATGCTAAAGCAACATTCTCGATAGCGCATAAATCAACGATTACGGTGCCTTTATGGAATAGAGGGATACCTATTGACTTATTGATATTGATCAGGGTAGGAACCATCATCTTGTCGCCTATTCCGCAAAGACCTCTAGGTCTAATTATCGAGTAAGGCATCTCGGTCTGATTCTTGAGGACAGCCTCGGCTTGGATTTTTGATTCAACATAGAAGTTGATTGTGTTCTTAACGTTGTAATCCTCTTCTTTGAACGCAAGGCTATCCTTCTTAGGATTGCAGCTTGGCGATGAGCAATACACCAAACGCTTAACATTGTTCAACTTGCATGCGTTTAAAACGTTTCTTGTTCCTTCAACGTTTCCCTTTATGAAATCTTCTTTGCGTCCCCACGCTTTAAGGTATGCTCCACAGTGAATTACATAATCCACCCCTTCACATGCTTTATTAATATCTTCTGGGACTGTGAAATCTCCGAGGAATGTATCAACGTTCTCGCTTTTGAGTTCATTGAGTTTCTCTTCGTTGCGTCCGAAAGCGATAACGTGGTACCCGTTGTCCACGAATTCTTTAACGACCGCCTTTCCTAAAAAGCCATATGCTCCCGTTATCAATACTTTTGTCATAGGTTCACCTTCTTGCATTGCGAATTCTAACACTCATTTGTTTTATAACAAACATTAATCAACTTGTTTGATGGATAGGCCGATTCTCTTTTTGGCAACATCAACTGAAATGACCTTAACCTTAACAACATCGTTAATTGAGAACAGTTCGCCTATGTTTCTTACAAAGGTTTTGGATACTTCGGAGATATGGACAAGACCATCCTGATGAACGTTGATGTCAACAAACATGCCGAAATCCATGATGTTACGAACTGTGCCGTTTAGCACCATTCCAACCTTGAGATCTTTAATATCCTTCACATCGTTGTTGAGCTCCACAACTTCCACATCTTCTCTAATATCGCGTCCAGGCCTCTTGATCTCTTCGATAATATCATCAAGTGTAGCTTCGCCGATTCCGGTCTTAGCCTTGAAATCAACTTTGTTGAAATTGGATAGTTTCGCCTCTTTTGTTTCAAGCGAATCATTTAAAATATCAATTTTTGTTTCCTTCAGAATCAGCTTGGCTTCTTTATAGGACTCAGGATGAATTGAAGTTTCATCTAAAGGTTCTTTACCGCCATATATTCTTAAGAATCCAGCACACTGTTCGTATGCTTTTGGTCCGAGTTTAGCAACCTTTTTTAAATCGGTTCGCGTGGCAAACTCTCCATTGGCCTTTAGATATTCGTAAATATTAGCAGCTAAAGTCTTATTAATGCCCGAAACGTACCTCAAAATTGAAGGTGTTGCGTTATTGAGATTAACACCTACAGAGTTGACGGCATCTTCTACGACTCCGTTAAGCCCTTCTTCGATTTTCTTCTGATCCATGTCGTGCTGATATTGTCCAACGCCTATCGCTTTTGGCTCTATCTTGACCAACTCATTTAACGGATCCTGAAGTCTTCTTGCTAGTGAGATAGCTGAACGCTTCTCGACTGATAGGTCAGGGAATTCTTCTTCACCGAGTTTTGATGCGCTATAAACAGACGCTCCGGACTCGTTTACGATAAAGATTTTTGGACTAAGGTTGTTGTCTCTAATGATTTTGGATAACTCTGCTTCAGATTCTCTGCTAGCAGTTCCATTTCCCAAAGCAATGTAATCAATCGAGTGCTTCTTGAGCAGCAAGTAAATTTCTCTTCTCGCTCTATCTTTCTCAGCGTTTGAAGCGGCAGTGATATTGAAAACACCAACTTCTTCTGGAATGCCGTTCTTATTAACTAAGGCATACTTGCATCCAGTTCTAAAACCAGGGTCAAAACCAAGAATTGTTTTTCCTTTAAGAGGAGGAACCAATAACAATGATTTGAGATTCTTTTTAAAAGTGATGATTGATGAATCTTCCGCTTTTTCAAACAACTCGTTTCTCACTTCATTTTCAACTGAAGGAAGAATCAGACGATTAAGGGAATCATCGATGACGCCGTCCAAGAATTCAGCAAAGTCATTGCGGTATGTGTAATCGTAAGCGATGCGTTTCTTCATCGGCTCCACGTTGTAATCCAAACTTACCTTTAAACATTTCTCGTTCTCGCCTCTATTGATCGCGAGAATTCTGTGAGGAGGTATCGTCTTAACCTTCTCTTTGTAATCAGCGTAGTTGTGATATGTATCCTTTTCGTCTTTGGATATTTCCTTCGAAACGATAAAACCGTAATTGTTTATAGAATCTTTTATATATTTGCGATAAGCGGCCGAATCAGACATTTCCTCGGCAAGTATGTCAGATGCTCCTTGCATAGCCATTTCTTTGGTAGAAACGCCTTTTTCCTCATTCACAAATGATGACAAATACACTTCAAAATCAGGATACTTCCTTCCTTTGCGGATGTATTTGGCAAGAGGTTCTAAACCGCGTTCTTTTGCGATAGAGGCTCTAGTCTTTTTCTTTGGCTTGAATGGTCTATAAATATCTTCTAATTCAGTTAATGTCTTAGCGTTGTCGATATCTTTTCTCAACTCATCGGTAAGCTTTCCTTGTTCCTCTATAGAGGCAAGGACTGTGTCCATTCTTTCCTGTAGTTTTCTTAGATAAGCGAGTCTTTCCTCGATGTTTCTAAGTTCAGTATCTGTCAAATAGCCAGTTACCTCTTTTCTATAACGAGCGATGAAAGGAACGGTTGATCCCTCATCCATAAGCGCGATAGCCGCTGTGATTGAACTTGTCTTGATTCCAAGTTCTTCTGATAGTCTTGCAATAATGTCCATGTGAAGATTATATAACAAGTTTAGATTTATCTAAAAAGAAAAAAGCCACAGCTTTCGCCATGGCTAATTTTCAGGTTGGCGGAGACAAAGGGATTTGAACCCTTGCTGGAGTAACCCCCACTAACGGTTTAGCAAACCGTCCCCTTCGGCCTCTTGGGTATGTCTCCGTGCCGTAATAATATACACCAAAGATATTAAACGCGCACCCACTATTTTATTTTTGTGAATGCGCGCTATCTTTAAAAGAGAAACACGAACCCTTCTTTGTCCATATCGATGTTGTGTCTCCAACGGAGATTCGACTTCAACGCAGTTGTAAGATACTTCTCCATGGTGGAGTTCAGAACCTTAAAACCAAGGATGTTTAACGCGGTTCTTTCAAGATCATCCATCGATATCTTCCCTTGAATGAGCAAAATGTCGTAATAGAGGTTTCCAAGTTCAATAAACGAGTAATCCGTTATCTTGCGGTCAACATCCTCTGTAAGAGGGCGATAGAACTGATATTGAGCCATCTGTTCGCTTGTTGGCCAATAGAACTTGTTACCTGAGCATATTTCATGAGGCATCTCAACATATCTAAGACATTTGTAGAAAAGGTTCTTTGTGACATCGCCGAATTTCGCTATGCCAATCATCTCCTTGAAAATGCTCTCCAACCTCTTTTCAGATACTGGATACTCAATCTCAATAGCGTGTCTGAGCTTTGGGGCAATTAACTCCACCGCCTCATAGTCACGAGGATCTTCGATAACAACGTTCTCGATATCGTAAGCGTTATATCCGATTGCGTTCTTTCCGGTCTCTTTGATTTCTTTTTCAAAGATGATTTCTCCAGTTAAGTTTTTGTTCTCACCGCCATTTGAACCACCATTGTTCTTGTTTTCGTTAATCGCGTTGACAATTCGGGCGATGACCTCTTCTTTGTGATCGAAATATTCGACAGACCACACTCTCAAGAGGTTCCACTTCAACCTCTTAAGCATAGAAGGCTGAACGATGTTTCTATCTCTACATGTAGCCGAGCGTTCATATGATCTTCCATCCAGCAATACGCCTAAAACGAAGTCGTCAGGATTTGTCGGATTATAGACGGCAAGGTCGACTTTGAATGTGGATGCACCGACATTGGTTTCAACCTTAAAGCCTTTCTTCCTTAAATCTTCTGCAAGGAAATCCGCAATAGACGGCTCATCATGCATAGATGCGTTGTCATATGAATTTGTGATTGCATCGACACCGTATTTTGCAAACAGCAAGAACTCTTTGAGGTATTTAGCACCGTCGTTCTTCGTTCTCTCGCTCTTTATCTCTTCCGGATCGATTGAAGCGAAGAC
>DCHU01000016.1:28984-29274 GCA_002314915.1 Caryophanales bacterium UBA1744 | reverse complement strand
CCTTTCCTCTTTCTATAGGTAGAACAGCAATAATAGTAGGCTTCTGGCTTTAGAGATTTGGTTCTGCAAACATAGAGTTTCTTACCGCAGTCCGCACGATAAAGCATTCTAGATAGAACTGGCATTTCGCCCATAGTTGTTATTGTTCTTGCGCGTCCTTTCATAAGGTTTTGAACGATATCGAATGTAACGCAGGTGGCTGATAGGAAGCTTTCCTTGCACCTATGATTATCCTTATTAGGACGCACATACGTAATCATGTATGCATATATCCCTGAATGCATCTAGCG
>DCHU01000016.1:26250-28927 GCA_002314915.1 Caryophanales bacterium UBA1744 | reverse complement strand
TTGCTAGGACTTAATTTGATTTTAAATTTCATACATGTTTTAATCCTCTCTTTCATGAGTAGTAGCGGAGTAATTGACTGGCCAGCGCATTTATTCCTTATGAATGTTCTTTAGCGACTGCATTCATCGAAAAGTCGGGTGTTTGTCTTCCCGCTCCTTTAATGGCGAGCGGGTTCCGTTTTTGCCGGCAAATCACGTAACATTTTTCGCCTTCATAGGTTTATGGCAACGTATCGCCAATCTGCCAAAAATTCCTTGAGCTTTTTCCCTGCCCAAGTCTTAGGCGGCACTTTTGGACCAAAAGTTCGGGTTTTGAAGAATACTTTTTCGCTTCCTCCAATGGTCAATGGCCCAAACGGTGCTCACCTGACGAAGCTTTTTTCAGCTTCTGGTAGTCAAATGGGAAGTCCACGAGTTTTTGCCAAAAGGAAACTGATAAATATTTCCTTCTAGTACCCCTTGGACACATAAGTCGTTTTTGGCCGAAAAATGTTTAACTTTTTTCTTCCTCGCTTCTAAGGCGGCACTTTGGGGCCGAATGTTTGACTTTTTGAAAAGAAATTAATCTTTTCTACTAGTTAGATGGGGTTTCAAATCTGAATTGACCAAAATCTACTGAAAAACAAAAAAATCCCTGAAATTAATCAGGGCGCGATCAAATAAAAACCGTGAACAAAAGGCAAGTTGGCTGTATAATATTCTCAGATAGACAAAGATAGTCAATATACACCAAAGAGGGAAATTGTATGGCAGAGCTGGTTTCTTTGAGCATAACCCAAGCGCCCAACAAGACGAGGTACGTAGTGGGCGACAGGTTCGAGAGATACGGGATGGTCGTGAGGGCGAACTACTCGGACGGCACGAGCTCGCCCGTAGACAATTATTCCCTTTCGCCTTCGTCTGCGCTGACGGCTTCCGCAACGAGGATATCCGTGTCCTTCGAAGGGAAGACCACATACCAGAGCATCGTCGTGGCAAACCCGCCAACAACAGGCTATTTCATGGACAAATGCATTGACTCGGCCGTATGTGGAGGCAACCCATACGTCAACGCCGCAGACGGGTCGTTCAGGTTCAGATGCTCGCCGTTCTCGGTCGAGAGGGACTCCCACCAGCTGAGCGTCTCGCTTTCCTACAACTCTAGAATGACAGACCGCGAATCTGACCTTATAAAGGGGATGATGAGGGGATTCAGAACCAACTACCACCAGTTCCTCGTGCAGGACGGCAGGGACGCGGGCAACGTGGATCTCTACAAGTACATAGACGGCGAAGGATACGTCCACACATTCGTCTACAATCAGGCGTTTGGTGCATATTTCGACAAGGAAGGCAAGGGATTTTTGCTCGATACAACTTCTAGAACCATCACCGACACCGCCAACAATGTCCTCTCATTCGACCAAAGCGGAAGGCTCATCTCCGTCAGGAGCGGGCTCAACCCATCGGACGTCAAGAGGATCGAATACAACTCCGACGGCCTTAGGAAGGTATACGACGAGAGGAATCTGGGCACGTACATAAGGTATTCGTACGAGTTCTCGTGCCTCAGATGGATAAAGGTGTTCTACGAGGGCGAGCTTCTGAGGACGTACAACCTCTACGGCTTCATGGGCCAGATAACGTCGATCGACGAATCGGCCGGGAACGAGACGCGGACCCTCTACCAATTCGCCTTCAACGACAGGAACAAGGTCAACAGGTTCGTGGATTGCCTGACCAAGGAAGCGTACAGGCTCACATACGCTTTCGACAGCGACATAAACGACTACAGGTTCGACTCCCTCAGGAAGGGGTACATGGAAGACGGCCATTTCGTCCAGCAGGAAGGATCCTATTTCTCCGAGACGAGAACCGACCCTTCTGCGAGCTACGGCCTAATCCAGGAGCTCATAGTCCGCGACGATAACGACATAGAAATGTCGTATATGATGGATTCCGAAGGGACGCTCGTCTCGACGCTCGAGAGGGATTGTGGGGTTTCGGGATATTACAAGCCCCTCATCCGCGATCGGGGGGAATGGGTGCCGTTCCAGGGCGACTGCCAGGATTACATAAGCGACTCAAGGGCATTCTCCGTGCCCGGCGACATAACGGTCGGGTGCGGCCTCGGGCCCGGGTCTCTTAACGGAGAAAAGGACCTGAAGCTCATAGGCTACGTCAAAATAAAGGGGAGGCCGGAGAAGGCCAGGGTGTCGTTCGAAGCCGACCACACTCTCTCCGACGGCGTGGAGATTAACCCGAAAGCCTATGACGTATGGCAGTATTTCGAGATACCCTTCAGGAGGGAAACGGGCGCCGACGGCAATCCCGTCGCATTCGGCTCGTTCAGGCTTTTCGTGTACGATGAGGAGCTCAGCGAGTTCAACGCGGATGTCGCCAACCTGCAATGGGCGATAGGCGAGCCGGCCCAGAAGCTGTTCATCGAGGGGCAAGGCTCCGCCGTCTGCATAGACGACCTTGACGCAATCAGGCTCTACACCAGCTACTACGACTACGCCAACATCATCCTGTCGGAATCGGAACGCAGGATGACGGATTCTGACCTCCTGTCCACGATCATTAGATACAAATCGAATCCAGACGGGCGGAGAATCGCCTATTTTGACGACGGTAAATTTTTGATGCCTTTTTCGATGGCGGTCGTCGGAGTAGCGTCAGGCGAGACCGTCATGCT
>DCHU01000016.1:24351-26171 GCA_002314915.1 Caryophanales bacterium UBA1744 | reverse complement strand
GATTCCGAGAGCAAGACGCGGTATCTGTTCAGAGATGGGTATTACGAGGTCGTGTCGCCATCCAAGAACGATTCCGGAGAACCCATTGAAACAAAGAGAAGATTCGATTACCGCGGCCAGATGGTCTCGGAAAACAACGGACTCGGCGCAACCGTCCACTATGAGTATTTCGAAGACGGCACACTCAGGAAGAAGACCGTCGAGTGCAGCGAAAACGGGGTAGACAGAAGCATAGTCATATACGAGGCTGAGCGTGGAGAAGGGGGCAAATACGTAACGAGGATTGCGCAAGAAGGCGATGTTGTTGAATTCGAATACGATGGGTATTGTCTGAAGAAGACGACCAAGGTCGGGATGATCAACGGGCAACCCGTCAATAGGTTCTTTTCTCTTGAGAGAAGCTACAACGCCTTCAAAGACGGGTTATCGGCGATCAGATTCAAAGATGCCGGCACGACCGTCGAGGAGCATTCATACAGCAGGCCGTCGGCCTCCTTTAGAACGAACGACATAGGGGACACAGTGTCGAGATACAGGTTGTCGAGGTCGATTGCCGACAAAACCATTTCACTTGCCGTTTTGGATCAAGGCGGCTATTCCGAAGTGCTTACCAGAAGGGAGGGAACCCTTTCGGCGTCGCTCGAATACAACAATTGCCATTCGAGTGGAGGCGGATTCCACACGATCGAGAAGAGCTTCGATCCATACGGCAACATCCTCGGCATGTCCCACAACGGATGCGGCGGCGCAAGCTTTTCGTATGCTGAGAACCACGCCAGCCAGTTCAGCCCGCTCGTAAGCTGCATTACAGATTCGTTCAGCGGCAATAGCGTAGAGTATTCCTATGGCTCCAGCAACGAGGTTACATCAGTGTCCGTCGGAGGGTTCGCGGCCATAAAAACAAAGTATCCGGAAGGCCGGGACGTGATCGTCGAATCTTTCTCGCCGAATGAGGCGCATGCCATCGGGTTGGATTCCTCGTTCGCTACGCTTAGGGGTGATGACGAGAATATCAAAACCATATGCTGGTCATACGTGCATGATGCCCTCGGTAGAGTAACGAAAAAGAAGGTTTCGGCACCCGAAAGCGGATGGGAAATGGCGTTCGATTATTCTTACTCAGCAGATTATCCTTCGAGAGTCACGGGGTGGTCGTTCCTCGGCGGCTCGATCTCGGAATCATACCTCTACAACGACCCATACGGCCACATCACCGGCATCGAGTCCGTTTTCGGAACATCCACGCACACGTCCTCCTACCAGTACGACGGGTTCGGCAGGATGGTCCGCGAGGACAACACGGAGCTTAACATACACCGCACATACATCTATGGCGTGGGAGGGGAAACCGGCGGGCCCCTCGGAAGGATGGTCAGGTTCGGAAACGCCGACATGGTGTACGACGAGAGGGGTAGGCTGACCGAATTCGGCAGCCACTGGTACAGGTACGACGAGTACGGAAACAGGGTCTCCAAGGATGCCGACTCATACCAATGGGAGAGGGGTAACCTCCTCTCTTGCCTCAATTCGTGCAGATACACATACGACTACAGGGGGATCAGGTCGTCCAGGCTTGATTCCAACGGCAAGAGGCACGACTACCATTACCTAGGCGACAAGCTAGTCGGAGAGGACGTTTACAGCGCCTCTGGCACCCTTCAGATGAGGCTCAGGTTCTTCTACGACAGGGACGGCCTTAGCGTATTAAGAAAATTCGACTCAAGTGGGCATTCCTCGGATTTTGTATACCTCAGGAATGCGTTCGGCGACATCATCGCGCTGTGTCAGGATGATGGGCAGTCAAGGTCCGTTGTCGCGCG
>DCHU01000016.1:0-24311 GCA_002314915.1 Caryophanales bacterium UBA1744 | reverse complement strand
TGGTATACGGCTCAAACGGCACAGTAGACACCTCCCCAACCTTCATCGGCAACATCAACCCATTCAGATATCGTGGCTATTATTTTGACTCGGACACGAATCTGTATTATCTCATGTCACGCTACTACGATTCTGAGATTGGACAGTTCATATCCCCAGACGATTTCGAGTACATTGGTTTTGAATCCATCTCAGGCATCAACTTATACGCTTATAGAAGGAACAATTCTCTTAATATAAGTATTTTTCCTTCTACAGACTTGAATTGCGATAAATATCGTTTCAAAGGTGCAAAAACTACCGATATATTTGCGTATAACGATCCAAAAAGAGGATTCAATTGGTTAAGCGCGTTGTTCGGATACGAACTCAGAGAATCAACTGGGTGGGATACGTCCCCAGAGATTGCAACTAGTTGGTTTGGCCGAATAGGATTTTCTTCGTATACAACAAGTACACAAGGAAAATCTGGAGTGTTCTATGTTTTTGCTGGTACTACATCGGATACCATGAACTGGTTTAGTGTCACTCATTATGCAGGGATTGGGGTTAGTGCTTGCGGTGCTTTGGGAGTGGAATTTCAACTAGAAACAATCGGTGTTGGAGCACAATTGAATTTCGGAAATCTAATTGTTTCTGCCAGCATTAATTTAATAGGAGCGACCTCAATTACATTAGCTTTAGGCAATAATCTTGGAAATGGAAGAACAAATACAAATGGGTTTACAATTGGCGTGAATACCGGTGCTTTGGTCGCGATAGTTGTTTGGATTTATAAGATTGCCACAACCGGGGATGTAAGTTATATGCCTAGTTTTCAACAATTTTAGGAGGACTTAAAAATGAAAGCAAAAAATGTGATATCTAATATTTTGTTTTGGATAACTTTGTTTTCGCCAATAATATCCTTTTATTTGGCTGGGTTGGTAGGAGAGACAGAAATATTTGGCGTTTTTGGTTTAGTTAGATACTCGTGGATTATGTTGTTGTTCTTGCCAATCCCCGCTTTAACGCTATCAATCGCTATTGTTTTAAAAAAACATAATAAAAAATACAAAAAGAATCTCATAGTTTGTTTTATATGTTTGCCTTTGCTAATTGTTTTCGGCTCATACAGAGTAATTTTTAGAAACGACATCTCTTACGAGGCAAGTACATTTGTTCATTTCGGAAGAGAGATGAAAATAGATCTACCAAATAATGTTAAAGTTGCGACTGGTAAAGTGGATTCTTATTTGCTAGGCTACGCGAAGATTCAAGACGAAAAGCAAAAAAATGAATTTGAGCGAGTCATCATCAATAGCGATTTGTGGGAATCTAAATTTACGTCGCCGATTAGAGGATCATTACCAATTGACATTCAATACAGATTAGTTCAATTTGACTATTTTTCCTTATACGATTCCACGTCCGGCGATTATAATTTGGTTGCGCATGAGGGCGATGAAATATTTTTCATTGCGTATTCGTACGAAGGGCAGAGATTTATGTTTCTGCGGGATTACATCATTCAGTAGTATTTGCGTAACCTTGATGCCTGTTTGCTAAATAGAGGGAGGAACATTACCTATAAGATTGTCGCTATGCATATCTTTCGAAATAATTGATAGACAACACTACAAATTAAAAACTTGCACGAATCAGGACATATTTGAAAGTGCATTTGTCTTAGCGAGGTAAGGCGAGGTTTAATTATGTCAGATTCCCTAATGATATATAACACTGAGATAAATAGATTCATAGACCATGAAAACATGAGCTATCTTGATCTAGCAAGTATAAACTGTCTCAATACTTATGCACGTAAAAACAATGAATAATCTTGTTAGCTGCCGCAATCTTCAGGGCACCCAGTGTTATCAACAATGGTTTCTGTTGTTATAGACGCTGCAGCCACTCTTTGTGTTTTATTAAATGTACTATTCGAACTCAGCAATGCATAAACGGTAATTACCATTGAGATGAATTTTGGCTTTAGATTTGATGTATACTTTGGGAATGTCTTATAGAAAACCTTAAAAAGAAGAAGGTTCGTTGTAAAATTGAAGTTACTCTAAGCTGTTCGTATTGACACGTGGCAGAGCAAAAATGTTTAAAATACATAATCCTTGAGCTATTAACTCTTGGATGAGGTTTTCTTTTGGCCCGAATACTAATAATTTGCTTAACCCCTTATGGTAGTCTTCTAATGGCCTGCTCTTTTTTTGCATATAAAAAAGCACCCGTTTCCGAGTGCTTAGTCTTATTTGAGTTCAAAGGAGATGAAGTCGAACTTGCCTGCGCCTTCGTAAACGAAGTAGAGGCCTGACTTTTCGCTTCCTGCAGCGATTGGAGCTGAGTTTCCTGCTGCAAGATCGATGACACCGATATCCTCGCCGTCCTCAGTTGCCTTGATGTGGAGCTTGCCTTTTGCGTTGCCTTTGATGTTGACTGCAACTTCTTTGGTTTCTCTTAAATCAAAGTACTTGTAACCGATTGTTGTTCCGTCGTGGATGTTTGCGATGTACTGGTCACCATTGTCTTCTCTGTCCTTGCCGGTCTGAGTGATGAATGGTTCCTTACCTGCGAGTCCTCTGAAGACGCCGTAGAATCTGTTGCCGCCTTTCTTCTTTAAGCAGCATGCGATTCTTGCTTCGTATTCTCCTGTACCCTCAAGAGGTCCGCCGTTTAAACCGCAAGATGTTCTCTCGACCTGAGCGAATCTTCCGTTTTCATCCATGAAGATTTCCTCAGCACAATCCTGACGTGCGAAGTCGTGTCTGTTTGTGTGTCTGTGATAGAAGACGTAGTACTTGCCGTTGATGTACTCGATAGAACCGTGAGTGTTACCTGTGAAGTCACAAGCGTCCTTTGGTCCCTGGATGCCTCTTAATCCAACGTCACCGTTTGAGACTAAGACGCCGCAGTATTCGAATGGACCCATTGGGTTTTCACCGATACCATAGCAGAGTTCGTGTCCGTTGAGTGATGAGTAGATGAAGTAGTACTTATCACCGAATTTACGCATTGATGATGCCTCGAAGAATCCGTGGCCACCGAGTGATGGGTCTTTGTCCTTTGAGAGCATTGTTGTCTTTGGTTCTCCGATTGGAGTAAGCATGTCTTTGTCGAGTTCGACAACGCCGCCACCGAGAACTGTCTTCTTTGAAGCGCCGAGAACTGGATAGAAGAGTGCGGAGCCCCAATAGAGGTATACGTGTCCATCTTCAACATAAACTGCTGGATCGAATGGGATGTATGTCTTTTTCCACTTGTCGATCTTAACTTCGCCTAAGTAAGCGAATGGTCCAGCTGGTGAATCTGATACTGCGCAGCGGATGTACCATGACTTGAGTGTGAAGCCTGGAGCTGGTGCGTAGTAGATGTAGTATCTGCCATCTGGTCCCTGGCAAACGTCTGGAGCGTAGAATGAATCGTGTCCAGAGTTTCCTGGATCGAGTTTCTTCCACCAGATGTAGCCTTCAAATCTCCAGTCTTTGAGATCTGTTACAGGAGCGCTGTAAGTGATGTAGTCGTTCTGGCAGAAGTTTCCTCCAGCAAAACGGTCGTGTGAGCCATAGACATAGACTCTGTCACCAAAGACATGAGGTTCGCCGTCTGGGACGTACTCATAGCTTGGCAAATAAGGGTTAAAAATTTGTTTTTTCATAGTGGTATTATTATGTCCCCTTGCCATATTTGACAATATGACAATCTTAAACTTTTGTTTTGGCTATTATTCTTACGCTATGTCGATTGATTCGCTGAGTAAAACTGAGTCAGCCGCCTCAAGATCTCTAAACTGAAGGTCATACAATGACTTGTATACTCCACCATTTTCAATCAGTTCGTCATGCGAACCATTTTCAATGACTTTTCCTCCGGATATTACATAAATCTTGTTCGCGTTTTTAACGGTAGAAAGCCTATGAGCAACGACAATTGTTGTTCTGTTCTTACACAGTTCATCAAGAGCGTTTTGAATGAGGAATTCTGTCGTGTTATCGAGTGCAGAAGTGGCCTCATCCAAAATCAAAATGGATGGGTTCTTGAGAAAGACTCTAGCAATGGATATTCTCTGCTTCTGACCACCTGATAATTTGACGCCTCTCTCGCCGATTTCGGTATCGATTCCATCCGGCAATTTTGCGACGAAATCCGCGAGGTTCGCTTTCTTTATTGCATCCATGATTTCAGCTTCTGTTGCATCAAGTTTACCATAGGTAACATTATCTCGAATCGTACCTGCGAAAAGGAATACATCCTGTTGAACTATGCCTATGTTTTGTCTCAATGATTTAAGCGTTACATCCATGATGTTTCTTCCATCTATTGTGATTACGCCATCGCTGATGTTATAGAACCTTGGCAAGAGGTGGCAGATGGTTGTCTTGCCCCCTCCGGTAGGTCCGACTAAGGCTACTTTATCGCCAGGGTTTATGTTGATGGAAACATCGGAAAGAATATCTGAAGCTGAGCTGTTGTATTTGAATGTTACGTGATCGAAAACTATATTGCCTTCAGCGCTTTCCATCACTTCTTTTCCGTCATCGATTTCATCTGGTTGCTCAAGAACCTCAACGAATCTTTCGAAGCCGGATTTTCCTTCCTGGAGCTGTTCCATGAAGCTGATTAACTGGTTGACAGGGGATATGAATAGACTGACTGAAATGATGAACGCGGAGTAATCAGGGAAACTGAATTTGTTGTCGATTGAGATAAAAATTCCTCCGGCAACAAGTAAGACAATGTTAAACACATCGGTTACAAACTGGCTTGTGGACATATATCCCGCCATGGCCTTCATGACCCCATATCTGTTCTTGACGAAGTTTTGGTTTGCCACCTCGAATTTATCGAGTTCCTTATCCTCGTTTGTGTAGGCTTTGGTGACTCTTACTCCGGTGATTGAGGACTCGATGGAGGCGTTGATTATGGCCTGTGCTTTTCTTGATTCCTTGAATGTCGCTCTCATTCTCTTTCTGAAGACCAGGGAAACGATGAAGATGAGTGGGACCATTCCTAAACAAATAAGGGCTAAAGGCCAGTAAATATAAGAAAGATATGTAATGGCACCGATAATCGTGAAAGATGCGATAAAGATGTTCTCTGGTCCGTGGTGAGCGAGCTCTGCAACCTCGAACAAGTCGTTGGTCATTCTGGTCATTATCTTTCCGGTCTCGTGCTCATCAAAGAATGTGTATGGGAGTTTCTCGATCTTTTTGAACAAGTCGCTTCTCATGTTTGCCTGCATTCTGATGCCCATGACGTGTCCATAATACTGGATGACAAAACGAAGGCCATATCTTAAAAGATATATGCCAAAGAGAATGCATCCGAGAATGATGGTGAGTTTAATCTCTCCGCCATTGCCTATGTTGTTGAGCATCTTTCTTGTGATGATTGGATATCCGAGTCCGATTACGGCAACGAGGAAAGAGGCAATCATATCGATCGCAAACAACAATTTATGAGGTTTGTAGTACTGAACGAATCTTCTTAAATGTGACATATTGTTAATTCTAGGCTTTGTGAAGAAAAAGGAAAGAAAAAGCCACCCATAAGAATGGATGGCTATCTATTACAATGAATTAACTTCGTCGAACTTGTACTCGTCAATTTTAGCTTTTGAACCAACTGTATACTCTGTTGATTTTGAAGCGATTTGCTTGAAGAGTGGAGCCCAAGACTTAACATCGTCAAGCTTTGCGTGGAGCAACTCTTTCTTTGTCTTCATCTTGTCTTTCTTTGTTGAACCAACAATGTAGCTCAAGTCGCTCTGTGTTGCCTGAATTCTAACAGAGACAGGCTTGTCGAATCCTCCGAGTGCGCCGATGACATAGTTCTTGAACTCACTCTTTGTTGGAGCGAATGTTTCAAGGAACTCGCCAGCCTTCTTGAATGTCTCGTATGTGCTGACGACGTTAGGATCTCTATACGAGCCGAATGCGATGACGCCGTTCTTGCCGATTGAGATTGCGCTGCCGTATGCTCCGCCTTTTACACGGACCTCATCCCAGAGATAGTTGTATCTCATGATGTGGCAGATAAGTGGGCAGACACCGTTGAACTCGTAGCCGAAGTCGTTGATGTTTGCGGCGATTGCGTTGTAGTTGATTGGTGCAGGGATTAAGAGGGCCTTCTTGCTTGTTCCTTCTTTTCCTGGAACTAAGATGGCATCCTCTGGACCTTTCTTGAGCTTCAATGCCTTCATCGCTTCTTTTGTTGCTGCAACGACATCGTCCTCACCTGTTATTGAGATAAGTACCTTGTTTTTGCAGTAGATCTTAGCGATAAGCTCTTTGAATTTTGCCTTTAACTCGGTGATGTTGTAGTTGTTAACAATCTCCTGGAGTTTTGCGTATGCTCTTGGGCCTGCGGCAGATGCTGAGAGCGATGCGGATGCTGAGTGCTCGCTTGAAGCTTCAGCCATTGCAACAGCCATGCCGTTTCCGATGATGCCCATTCTTAACGAGTTGACTGTCTGATCGAGAGTCTGCTTAACGACTTTTGAGTCGAATTTTGAGTGGAAGACGATTTCGTTGATGAGCTCAGGAATCTTATCGACATTATCCTTAAGTGCCGAAGCGCTGATTGTTGCATATGATTTAGCATCATCTTTGGATGTTGATAAGTACTGGACTCCAAATCCTAAGTCGCCGAGATATGTCTTGCAGACGTTGCTTAACTGAGTTAAGTCATAGTGCTGCGTTGGGACGGATCTATAGAGCGATGATAAGAGTGATACGAAGATTAAGTCTTCGGCGGAGACGCTTGATAAATCGAAGTATGCATTAACGTATGCGATGCCCTGAGTATCGGCGACATGGGTGATGGCCTTGTAGCCTTTGACCTTTGTCTTCTTTGTATCCAAACCGTTAACGGTTAATGGGATATCTGATAACTTGAGTTCTGGTAAGCACTTAAGTTCCTTTGGCGTATCGACGTGGCTCTGATATGCGATGAGTTCTTTTGTTTGCTTAACGAGAGCGGTGATCTCATCATCAGTCATCGCTTCTTTCTTCGCTTTCATGAGAGCGTCCATCTTTGCCTTCTTCTCGTCGCCTAAGGTCTTTGATGGAGTAATCATGACCTCGACGTGGTGGACTGATTTGAGGATTGCGTTCTCTAAGAGGTCTTCGAAGTATCTTGTGTTAAGAACTTCTCTGAATTTCTTGTAGTACTTGGAGAATTCTAAGTGTGTGAGTAAATCACCGTTGTAGTTGAATGAGCCCATCATGGACATTGCAAATGCAATGCCTTTTGGGAATCCGCCCATATCGCATTCCTTGTCTTTGAACTCAAGGTTGTTGATTGAGGCGATTAACAAGTCTTTGTCGATTCCCTTCTCGACGATTTTCCTGACCTCTTCTTCGAAAGCGGCTTTGAATTCCTCTTTCTTGTTTGGATTTGTCTTCTCAAGGTTGATGTAGAGGGCTGGGTTGATGTTGTCGTCATCGATTCTTGTTGAGATATCCTGACCGAGTTTTCTATCAAGTAACGCTTTCTTCAATGGTGAACCATTGTCTGAGAGGAGTGCGTCATCGATGATTCTCCATGCCATCATGCTTTCCATGTCGTTGTATTCGCATAATGCGTATGCAAGAGCCATATATGTGTTGTCCTTGATTTCTTCATCAGGACCGATTTCGTACTCTTTCTTGTAGTCGAGGTTGACGACTGGCTTCTGCATTGGGATTGTTAAAGCCTCGCCCTTATCGTATTTGGAGAAGTATTCCTCATCGATGTATTTAAGTTTCGCTTCGATGTCCATCTTGCCGTAGAGAACTGTCATTGCGTTCTGTGGGTTGTAGTGGGCTTTGTAGAATGCCTTATATGCATCGTAAGTGAGATTTGGGATGTCATCTGGCTCACCGCCTGAATTGAAGCGATAAGCTGTGTCTGGATACATTGCTTCGAGTGTTGTCTGCGTTAAGACTTCGCCGACAGAAGACATTGCGCCTTTCATCTCGTTATAGACGACACCTTTGTAGCAAGGGAGTGCGTCCTTATCTGTTAATTCGAGGTGCCAACCTTCCTGAAGGAATGGTCTCTCGTCATTCATTGATTTTGGGTTGAAGACAGCGTCGAGATAAACATCCATGATGTTGTCGAAATCTTTTGGTGTCTGGGAAGCACAAGGATACATTGTCCAGTCATATGCTGTAAATGCATTCAAGAATGTTGCGAGAGAATTCTTGAGCAAGTTTACGAATGGTTCCTTGAGTGGATATTTCTTTGAGCCGCAAAGTGTGCTGTGCTCAATGATGTGGCAAACGCCTGTTGAGTCTTCAGGTAATGTTCTAAAACCGATAGCCATGACACAATTTGTGTCATCTGCTTCAACATATGCTAATAAACCGCCGGATTTGATGTGCTCAAATTCGTGGAGTGTAGCGTTTAAATCCTCAACTCTTCTAGAGCGGAGCAACTTAAAGCCGTACTTTGTTTCACCGATATTCATGTGATCTCCTTTAAAAGTCAGATAAACAAAAGATACGATGAAAAAATAAAAAGTCAAATTTATAAATAATAATTAAATAAGGATATGCATAAGAAAAAACGATTAGTTATGGATAACCAAAATCGACAATTTTAATCATTTTTTAATGACGTTTTTTCTCAATATTTTACAAAAAACACACACAATCGACTTACATTGTTACCTAATTTTTACACTCACATTTTTTGCGAAATTCTACAACCAATTTTACATATTTAGACAGTGTATAGGAATGTATAAGCATGTTGTTTTATTTGTACTATTTTATGCGCTATATTTATGCACACTTCCCACAAAGAAGAGGGAATAAATTCGATACATATTTCGCCGCCGTAATCGGTATAGGTTTTTGGTGGCGTTCATACCTACACGCACATAGGAGGACTTAAGCATGAAAGTCATTAAGAGAAGCGGTCGTGAAGTCAACTTCGACCCAAAAAAGATCCACGAGGCGATCAAGAGAGCAAACTCAAGCATCGAAGAGAAAGATCAGATTGAGCCTGATCAGATTGATGCCATCACAAAAGAGGTTGCAACAAAAGTCTCAAGAAGAAAGAGAGCTTTAACTGTCGAGGAGATTCAGGACCTCGTCGAGAAACATATCATGAAGGCTGGTGCTTATGTCTTGGCAAAAGCATACATCACCTATCGTTATAGAAGAGCACTTGCTCGTAAATCAAACACAACCGATGACCAGATTCTTTCCCTCATCGAGTGCGTTAACGAGGAAGTCTTGCAGGAGAACTCAAACAAGAACCCAGTCGTCTGCTCAGTTCAGAGAGACTATATGGCTGGTGAAGTCTCCAAAGACTTAGCTAAGCGTATCCTCCTTCCAACCGAAGTTTACGATGCACACAAGCAGGGCTTAATCCATTTCCACGATATGGACTACTTTGCACAGCACATGCACAACTGTGACTTAGTCAACCTCGAAGATATGCTCCAGAATGGCACAGTCATCTCTGGCACATTGATTGAGAGACCAAAATCATTCTCAACCGCATGTAACATCGCAACTCAGATCATCGCTCAGGTTGCTTCAAACCAGTATGGTGGTCAGTCAATTTCATTGACTCACCTCGCTCCATTCGTTCAGGTTTCTAGAGAAAAGATCACAAAAGAACTTCACGAAGAAATGGAAATCTCTGGAGCAGTTCCAAGCGATTCAGATTTCAACCACATCGTTGAGAAGAGACTCTTAAGAGAAATCAGAAAAGGCATCCAGACCATCCAGTATCAGGTCGAGACCTTAATGACCACAAACGGACAGGCTCCATTCATCACTGTCTTCATGTACTTAAACGAAGCTAGAAATGAACAGGAGAAGAAGGACCTCGCAGTCATGATTGAGGAAGTCCTTAAGGAAAGATATTTAGGCGTCAAGAATGAACAGGGCGTCTACATCACTCCAGCGTTCCCTAAACTCATCTATGTCCTCGAAGAGGATAACATCAAGCCAGGCTCACCTTACTACTACTTAACAGAGATGGCAGCAAAGTGCACCGCAAAGAGAATGGTCCCTGACTATATCTCAGAGAAGAAGATGCTTGAATACAAGGTCGACAAGAATGGCGACGGACACTGCTACACATGCATGGGATGCCGTTCATTCTTAACACCATACGTCGATGAGAACGGACAGGCTAAGTACTACGGAAGATTCAACCAGGGCGTTGTCACCGTCAACTTAATCGATATTGCTTTATCCGCTAAGGGTGAAGTCAGAGCTAAGGATATGAAGTCATTCTGGAAGGTATTCGATGAAAGAATGAAACTCTGCCACACAGCAATCCGTGCAAGACACGAGAGATTAAAGGGCACAAGATCAGACGCTGCTCCAATCTTATGGCAGTATGGCGCTCTCGCTAGATTAAAGAAGGGTGAGAAGATTGATAAGCTCCTTATGGGCGGCTACTCAACAATCTCTCTTGGCTATGCCGGCTTATGGGAAACAGTCATTGCTCTTAACGGCAAGAAGCTCACAGAACCAGAGGGCGAAGCACTCGGTCTTGAGATCATGCAGAAGCTCAACGAGTACACAGCAAAGTGGAAAGAGGCTGAGAAGATTGACTACTCCTTATACGGAACACCACTTGAATCAACAACTTATAAGTTCGCTAAGTGCTTACAGGATAGATTTGGTGTTATCGAAGGCATCACAGATAAGCAGTACATCACCAACTCATATCACGTCCACGTCACAGAGCAGATCGACGCATTCTCAAAACTCGCATTAGAGGCTAAGTTCCAGAAGTTATCTCCTGGCGGCGCTATCTCTTATGTCGAAGTTCCAAATATGCAGAACAACATCCCTGCTGTCCTCAACGTCATGTCATTCATTTATGAAAACATCATGTACGCTGAGCTCAACACAAAGTCGGACTACTGCCAGGTTTGCGGATTCGATGGAGAAATCCAGGTCCTCGAAGATGATGGCAAACTTGTCTGGGAGTGTCCAAACTGCAAGAACAGAGACCAGTCTAAGTTAAACGTCGCTAGACGTACATGCGGATACATCGGATCTCAGTTCTGGAACCAGGGCAGAACCCAGGAAATCAAGGAAAGAGTCCTTCACTTATAATGCACTACGCCGAAATCAAATATAACGATATCGCCAACGGGCCAGGTATCAGAACAACTCTATTTGTTTCGGGCTGTACACATCATTGCTTCAATTGCTTTAACGAAATCGCTTGGGACTTCAATTACGGAAGTGAGTGGAGTCCTGAGATAGAGGACCAAATCCTCAAGTCGTTAGAGCCAGACTATATAACAGGTATTACCCTTCTTGGTGGAGAGCCAATGGAATTCATAAACCAAGAAGGCCTATACTCCTTACTTACAAGAGTAAAGGAAACGTTCCCTAATAAGACGATTTGGTGCTTTACCGGCTATTTATTCGAAGATTTGCTCGAAGGCGGTAAGATGCGCGGAAAATACACGAAATACCTCCTTGAGATGATTGATGTAATCGTCGATGGAGAATTCGTTCAGGAAGAGTACGACATCACACTCATCTTTAAGGGAAGCAGAAACCAGAGAACCATCGACGTTCAGGCCTCCTTGAAAGAAGGCAAGACAGTGGTGATGGAACTCAAGAGGGAGAGGCTATAATGAAAGTCAACATCAAGAAACTTAACCCAAACGCAGTCATTCCTACTTATGGAACCCCATATAGCGCAGGATGTGACTTATACGCATGCATTGATGCGGAATTAACAGTTACGGCCCATTGTACCGTAAAAGTTCCAACCGGATTAGCTATCGAGTTACCGGAGGGAACGGTTGGTTTAATCTATGCTAGAAGTGGACTTGCGACCAAGCGCCACCTCGCTCCTGCAAATAAAGTCGGAGTCATCGATGCAGATTATAGAGGCGAGTTAATCGTCGCTCTTCACAACCATTCAAATGACGATCAGGTCATCGCGGTGAAAGAGAGAATCGCTCAGTTGGTAATCGCCCCAGTCTATCAGGCTGATTTCGAAGAGGTTGAGGAACTATCCGAGACCGTTCGAGGTGCAGGGGGATTCGGACATACCGGAACAAAATAACCAATAGCCATCCAAAAGATGGCTTTTTTGGTGGAAAATTGAAATGTTGTATACCGTTGGTTGCATATCTATTGAAAAATTGAATTAAGGTGTAACAATAAAACAATGAAACGCTTCATCGAAACGCTCAAAAAACAGTTTGTCGTTACGAATAAGGACTATCAAAAAGCAAAGATGTCCGCTAGAGCTGAGAACCTTAAGAATCTCATTCCTTTTAGCATCATCGGCATCATTGTTTTCTTGGCACTTTTCGCTATGAGTTTCTTCAGCGAAATCTATGGTAAGGTGGGTATTGTTTATTTCGTTCTTTCCATAACGATGATTCTATGCCTTATCTCAAGCTTTACCGTCTGCAAGAAATGGGGAGTCATGGTCAGACCTACCATGTATTTGTTCATGTTCGCGCTTCTTGGATATGGAATTGTACAGGGAACTCTCATCAATCCTACCGAGTTAACTGTCAGTTATATCGTTTGGCTGTTCGCCGTCTCATTGCTCTTTATTGAAAGACCTATCTTTGAGAACACCATCATGTTGGTCAGCCTCATCGTTTACATCATTCTCGCTAGAATCAATCAGACGGATGAGATGTTCGTCAAGAATCTCACTGATGTTCTCCCTTACGGATTTGTCGCCTTAATCCTTTGCTCATTCATGATGAAGTTCAAGTTCAACAGACTCCTTCTCCAAATGGAGAATCAGGAGCTTATCGACTTTGATCAGCTGACTGGACTTGGTAGCTATAGCAGCTATTCAAAGCATATTAAAGAAATCAAGAAACACGGTTCAAAAGAAGCTGCGGTAATATCTTTAGACGTTAATGGCCTTAAGCATATGAACGACACCTTTGGCCACGCAACAGGTGATGAACTGATCATTGCAGCGGCGAGATGCATCAAAGAAACCTTGTCCCCGATTGGTAAGTGTTATAGAAACGGCGGAGATGAGTTCAGCGTCTTAATCGAAGACACTTCTGTAGACATTGAAAGAACCATCAGCGATCTTCGAGTTAAATGCAATAAGCACATAGGCATCAGAGTCAATTCGTTCTCCTTATCAATCGGACACGTAAAAGGTTCGTCTGAAGACATAGAAAAACTCATTGTCGCCGCAGACAAAGACATGTACGCCGACAAGAAAAACTACTATACAGACGCCGAAGATAGACGTCTTAAATAACCGCTCGTGATTGGGCGGTTTTAAAATAGCTCAGGATGATTCTCTAAGGAATCCTTTTCATTTATTTGTCTAATTACTCTACAAGGGTTTCCGACCGCCAAAGAGTGTGGAGGTATTGAACGGGTGACAACAGAGCCTGCACCTATTACGCATCCCTCTCCGATTGTGACTCCTCCACAGATGGTGACATTGCCGGCAATCCAGCAGTTGTCCTCGATTGTGATTGCTTTGGCGTACTCTTTATCCGACTTCACGCCACGCTCATTGATGAACATGTTCCTATCCTGATATCTGAGGGGATGTACCGGGGTATATATGGAAATGTTAGGTCCCATAAATACGTTATTTCCTATCTTTACAGGTGCGCAATCTAGAACGGTAAGGTTGTAGTTGATGAATGTGTTTTTGCCGATAGTGGTAAAGCATCCATAATCAAAAGCGATAGGGCCCTGGATATAGAAATCGACCTCATTGATTTTAAAGATCCTTTTTAATAATTCAGGTCTAATTGGGTCGTCCTCTAACGTGTTGTTGTACTGCATCATCAGTCGATGAGTCTCTAATCTAATCTCGCTAAGTTCAATATCGCTAGGATCATATATCTTCTCGGCTAGCATTAATTCTTTATTGGTCATAATCGTTTCTCCAAAAACATTATAAAAGGCGCGAACCTAAATGGTTAACACGCCTTGAATATTTATTCCTCGTCTTTGTCTTTCTTTTCCCAAGAGTAGTTGTTGGACTTAACGTGGAGGACATATGATTCATCAGGTTTCTCAACATATCTGATGACTGCTGAATCATTTAATTCTCCGGAGACTGCCTTGAGTTCGATTTCACCGTCTAATGCAACCTTCCATTTGAAGATATGCTCACCGGTCTTCTTGCCCTGTGATACCCCGTTAACGAAGAGTTCGACTTCTTTCTGGTTTGAGTAAACCTTAACTTCAGTCTTCTTTTCGTTTCTGTTCTCGTATCTCTTGGAGGTGATGTGAACGAATGGCTCATCGCTCCACCATGCCTTATAGATGAAGTACGCGTCTTTCTTTGTCTTGTGGTCAAAGGTGACTAAGCCTTTGTGGTTAACACCGTTATCGCCACCGTGTGTACGGCCATCTGATCCGAAGTCAAACATGTTCCATACGTGCGTTGCCCACAAGTAAGGTCTAGTTGAGAAGAAGTTGAGCATGTACTCGTGATATTTGGAGTTGTATTCCTCAGATGAGTCTCCTCTCTTAGGGTGTGATGTGTGGAGGTTTGTCATGCCTTCAGCGCCGTATTCTGACAATCCAACGCAGTACTTGCGGTTGAACATATTCTTGAATCCAAACCACAAGTCATTGACGAATAAGCCCGGGAAGTACCAGCCAAAGTAGAGGTTCCATGAGACTGTATCGGTAATCTTTGAGATTGGATTGAATGGTCCGCACATCGAGAAGCATGCCATTGTTGTGAGTCTGGTTGGATCAAGCTTGTGGCATAAGTCATTAAGGACATGCTGTTCTTTCATCATGTTGGCCTTAACGCCTTTCTGCATCATTGTGATTTCGTTTGATATGCCCCAGACAACGATTGAAGGGTGGTGGTATTCCTGGACGATGAGTTCGGTCATCTGCTGCTCAAGGTTTGCGTTTCCTTCCTCGAACATATGTCTTGAGATGTATGGGATTTCTGCCCAGACGACAAAACCGTATTTGTCGCAAAGGTCATAGACATAATCATCGTGCTGATAATGGGAGAGTCTAATTGTGTTTGCACCCATCTCGTAGATGATTTGCATATCCTCTTCCTGGTTCTCATAAGAGACTGCGTTTCCTAACGCTCTTCTATCCTGATGCTTTGCAACACCTCTTAATGGATATGAGACTCCGTTGAGGAAGAAGCCTTTCTTTGGGTCAACGCTAAATGTTCTGAAACCGATTTTGATTTCAACTTCATCAACGATTGCTCCATCAACTGTTAATGTTGTCTTTGTGTTGTAGAGGTATGGGTCTTTTCTACCGTTCCACAAATGGACGTTTTCAATCTTGATATCATCATTGCCTTTGGCAACTTCATTTCCTTCTGCATCATAGATTGTTGTTTCAACTGTTCCTTCTCCAATGACCCAGCTTTCGACCTTAATTGTTCCGTTAGCGCCTTCAACCACTGGAGTGATTTTCACTCCCTTTCCGCCGAAGTGGTCTAAGGTGAAGTGATTCTTGTCGACGACGATGACATTAATGTCACGATACATGCCGCCATAGAATGTGAAGTCAGCGGTCTGAGGATAGACGATATCTGAGTATGAGTTATCGACTCTTACTGCGATTTCATTGGTCTCGCCCAAGAAATCTGTGATGTCTGCTCTCCACTGTGAATATCCGCCATCATGCTTAGCAACGAACTTTCCGTTGATATATAACTCACCGGTTGAGTTTGTTCCTTTGAGTTCGATGTAGATTCTGTCACCGTCCTTGTGTGCAGGTACTTCTAAAGGCTTAACGTACCAGCAGGATCCTCTCCAGTAGTCGCCTCCTCCGTCTTGTCCGTCGATGTTGTTCCAGGTGTGTGGGACATTGACGTCCTCACCAGTTGCCGTTTTTAAAGAATCATATTCTTTGACGTCTTTAAAGAACTTCCAACCATTGTTGATGTTAGTGATTGCTCTCATATTGTTCTCCTAATGCGAGTAATGGCTTTTCTGCCTTTATTGTAAGAATTTATGACTAATTTATAAAATGAATTAGGAAAAAATGAGACGAAATCATCATTAATTGCACATTTTCCCTCGTGATTTGTTAATATTTGCCTATGAACAAGAGAACCCGCTTCCTAATTGTCCTTTTATCCACACCTCTTTTGCTTGTGGGTTGCAAGAAGAAAAAACCTGTTGAGAATAAGTCTTCATTTGAAGAGTCATCAATTGTTGTTTCCTCAAATAATCAATCCTCCACTAGTGAAGAAGTTTATGTTGGGCCATTAGATGTCTATGGTGGTTACTATGATAACATCACTTGGGAAAACGGAGACGACCTTAGAGCAAAGCTCTATACCGCAATGCACAAGGGATACACAGCAATCCCATACGTCGGATCTTCAACGAACTGGGAGACGAACCAGAACGCTGATCAGGCAATAGATGATTTTGAGTGTGTCGACGTCGTTTATTCTGGACCAAATGAGTTAAAGACTGCCACAAATCTCAACGGCAGTGGATGGCAGAGAGAACATGCATTTCCAGCCTCATTAATGACGGGTTCACAAACCGGAAATGCAGTCAAAAAACTCGGTAGAGCCACTGATTTCCACAACTTATTCGCATCCAATTATTCCGGTAACACCTCAAGAGGAAACAAGAACTATGGTACTGCAGACGATTTAAATACTGCATATCAGGATAAGACAACATCCGATGGTAGAGATGGCTATAGTTTTGATAATAGGAACTTTGAGCCAGGAACCAAGGATAAAGGTAGATTAGCGAGAGCCATCTTCTACATGGCCACCATGTATATGTATGATGAGCAGGATGACAAAAACAACATTCTGATGAAGGGATTGAACGTCCAAGAAGCATATGTTAACTATGATGCATCCAATTATTCAGCATTTGCTGTTGGTAATTTATCTACGTTGCTTAAATGGAATTCAAATCCGGTTGATAGACTTGAGTATCAGCATGCAGAATCTGTTAGAACTCATAAATATGAGGGAACAGCACAAGGCAACAGAAACGCTTATGTTGATTTCCCTGAACTTGTTGATTATGTGTTTGGCAGCAAGAAAGATCAGCCAGGGCAGTTGAAGAATCTTGTTCCAACAGAAACAACTCTTAAGACAACCTCAAAAGAGTTCTCTAACTATGCAATTGAAAACGCAAAGAGAACATACTTTGTTGGCGAGACCACAAGCGATGAAGATTGGACAATAGTCAATGTCGCAAGCGATTACTCAACAACGCCTTTAGAGGCCAAGGTTGACTTCACTCCATACACATTCACAAAAGAGGATATAGGTTCAAAGACAATAAGCGCACCTACACCAGACGGTAACATCCCATTCACCGTAAAGGTTGAAGAAGCATCAATTGAGTCCTGTTCATGGAAACACACGTTTGAGAACAAGAATGTATTCGGAACGACTGGATCAAAGATCTTATCCACAGGTTCAACAGTTACTCTCAGCAATGTCGATTGGACTTTCTCTTATGAGAATGATGCAAACACAAATGGATATATCCCTGTTGGTAATTCATCAAGCTGGGGTGGATGTATCAATGTCGGAAGCGGAAGCTCCAATAACTGGGCTCAGACGCTCAAGATTAAATCGAGCAATGAATTAACTGGAGTCAATTCTTTCTACATAAAGGCAAACACTGCCGCCAATAAGACCTACTACATGACGGTGTATGTTGGAACAACGAAAGTGTTAAGTTCGTTACCGATCACCAGAAACACTGATCAGTGCAATGTGGTTGGAGGAGAATTTGAAGCGGTGGACGGAATTGTTAACGTCAGCATATCCGCTGTCTCAGCATCCATCTATCTCCAACAAATGGGCTGTAACTTCACAATGTAACTAAGACGCGTCGAGAGGCGCGTTTTTCTTTGGAATGTGCCGGTTATGGCACGAAAATGACACATTGTGTCTTTTAGATACCTTTTTCTTGCTAAATGAGTTATGTTATAGACATAAATCTTTTACACAAGTTACATAGGAGTAACAAATGAAACACGAAGACATTCTTTCTACCCTTACTCTCGAGGAGAAGGCTTCCCTTTTATCAGGTAAGAACTTCTGGGAGTCAATGGATTATCCTGAGAAGGGCATTCCATCAATGTTCCTTTCTGACGGACCTCACGGCATCAGAAAGCAGGCAGCAGCTGCAGACCAGCTCGGTTTAAACCCATCACTTCCTGCAACATGCTTCCCAACAGCGGTATCACTCGCAAACTCATGGAATACCGAATTATTGCACACGGTTGGTGTTGCTTTAGGCGAAGAGGCAGTCAAGTTACACGTTAACATGCTTCTCGGCCCTGGCATCAACATGAAGAGAAACCCAAGATGCGGACGTTCATTCGAGTATTTCTCAGAAGACCCATATCTTGCAGGTAAGTTATCCGCTAACTTAATCGATGGTATCCAATCAAACGGTATCTCAGCATGCGTTAAGCACTGGTGCGGTAACAACCAGGAAGAGAGACGTATCAACTCTGACTCAGTCATCGACGAGAGAGCATTACGTGAAATCTACACAACAGCATTCGAAATCGCAATCAAAGAAGGTAAGCCATTATCACTCATGTCATCCTATAACATGGTCAATGGCACATACACAAACGAGAATGAGCATCTCAACCTCGACATTCTTAGAAAAGAATTTGGCTATGAGGGCTTAATCGTCACCGACTGGGGAGGCGAAGCTGACAGAATCGCAGGTTTAAAGGCAGACAACGCTCTTGAAATGCCTGGTAACAACGGCGACACAGATAGAGAAATCGTTAGAGCTGTCAATGCAGGAACATTAGACGTCAAGTACGTCGATGAGGCTGCAGATCAGGTCATCGATATCGCAATCAAGACATCAAAGGTCTTCGAGAACTATCAGGAACCAGTTGGAGAAATCGATGGCCAGAAGGTCACAGGTCTCAACTGCTATCCAGAAGTAAGAGATGCACATCACTTAATCGCTAAGGCGGCATCGGATGAAACAATGGTCTTACTTAAGAACGAAGGCGGAATCCTTCCACTTAAGGCAGAAGACAAAGTCGCAGTCATCGGTGACTTCGCAAATGCACCACGTTATCAGGGTGCTGGTTCATCCCAGGTCAACTGCACACAGTTAGACAACTTCACAGATCTTAAAGATAAGTACAAATTCGACTTTGTCGGATATGCACAGGGCTACGATAGATACGGCAAGAAGAATGGCAAACTCACAAAAGAGGCTATGGCACTTGCTGGAAACGCAGATATCATCGTCTACTTCATGGGCTTAGACGAAGTCACAGAGTCAGAAGGCTTGGACAGAGTCGACCTCAACATCCATCACAACCAGATTGAGCTCTTAGAGGCTTTAAGAGGCTTAGGAAAGAAGATTGTCGTCGTCTTATCAGGCGGTTCAGTCGTCGACCTCACATGGGACACAAACTGCGATGCTCTCTTAAACGGTGCACTCTCAGGACAGGCTGGATGTAATTCAGTCCTCGACATCTTGAATGGCGATGTTAACCCATCAGGTAAAACTTCAGAAACATACTGCATCAAGCTCGAAGACGTTCCATCAAACGAGAACTTCGCAGGCGCTTATGATGTTTGTATTAAATACAAAGAGTCCATCTTCATCGGCTATCGTTACTTCGAGAAGGCTGGTGTTGCAGTCAAGTATCCATTCGGATTCGGTCTCTCATACACAACATTCGAATATTCAGACCTCGTCGTTACAGACAAGGGTGTCAAAGTCACAGTCAAGAACACTGGTTCAGTCGCTGGTAAGGAAGTCGTCGAGTTATATGTCGGCTTAAAGGATTCAAAGATCTTCCGTCCAGTCAAGGAACTCAAAGGCTTCAAGAAGACAAAACTCTTACAGCCAGGCGAAGAAGAAGTCGTCGAAATCGTATTCGATGACAAGTCATTCCGTTACTGGAACGTCAAGACAAACAAGTGGGAAGTCGAAGCGGGAACATACGACATCTATGTCGCATCATCAATCGTTGACGTCCGTGCTCAGGGCACACTCGCAGTTGCAGGTACAACTGAGGAATTCCCATATGATGCAGAAAAAGCAGCTAAGTACTTCTCAGGCAACGTCACAGGCGTAACCGATGAAGAATTCAAGGAAGTCTACGGTGGCGAGTGGATCAACCACAACATGGTCTTCTATAAGAAGAACAGAGTCATCATGACAAGAGATTCCTTATTCTGCGACTTAGTCTTTGCAAAGCGTTGGGTCGGTAGACTTGTCGGCAAGCTCTTAAGATTCATCGTCAACTGGGGCAACAAGCACAACAAGAAACTCGCTAACATGATCGTCATGGGCCCATATCAGTTCCCAATGAGAGCAGTCTCTCGTATGATGAACATGTCCATGGTTCAGGCAGACGCACTCATGTCAATCTTCAACGGACACTTCTGGAAAGGACTCGTCACATTCTGTAAGGGAGACCCAGAATCACCTAAGTATCCAAAAGACAATCACTACATGAAAGTCGAGAAAAAGAAATAAGTTAATTGTTTCAATTTGGTTTTAAAGACCTATAATACAACGGCTATGAAATATTTATCATTTGTCGTCCCATCATATAACGCTGAGCAGTTCTTAAGGAAAAATCTCGACTCGCTCACAAAAGGTGGCGATGATGTCGAAATCATCGTCGTCAATGATGGAAGTAAAGACGGAACTCTCGCAATCGCTAGAGAGTATGAAGAGAAATTTCCAAATTGCGTCCGCGTAGTCGACCAGCCAAACAAAGGTCACGGCGGAGGCTTGAACGCAGGTATCGCAAACGCAACAGGCTTGTACTTCAAGTGTGTTGACGCAGATGACTGGGTTGACGAAGAAAACTATCCAAAGGTAATCCAACTCATCAAGGACATGCACGAGAAAGGAACCGATCCTGACTTGTATCTCCTTGATTACATCTTCGATAGAGTATGCGACAACGAGGCATTCGTTGAATCATACAAGCACATCTATCCACACAATGAGATTTTCTCATGGGATAGAGTACCTAGGATGAAGTTGTACCAGTATTTGATGATGCATTCGATGATTCTAAAACTCGATGTCATCAAGGCTTGTGGAGTCGTTTTCCCTGAGCACACATTCTACGTCGATAACATCTACGTATACGCTCCATTGCCATACGTCCAGACGTTCTACTACACACCATTACCTTTCTATCACTACTTGGTAGGAAGACCAGACCAGTCCGTTAACATCAAGTCAATGGACAAGAACTATGCACATCAGATGCGCGTATTCCGCTGCATGACTGAACTCTACACATGGGATCAGATTCAGGCTCTTGGAAAGAAACACGCTAGATACGTTCTCCACGATTTATCATCCAAAACATTGCTCTCCATCTTCTACGCTTTAATCGGCAACAAGAAAGAGAAGTGGGATGGAATGAAAGAAATCCTCGCTGACTGGAAGAAGAGAGATCCAAAACTCTATAAGTACATCAGACACAGAACTCCAGTATGGTTCCCAATGGACATCATCCGTCCATTAAGATCACCTATCATCGTATTCTTCTACAAGATTTACGCTAAGATCACAGGTTGGTTCTAAAAAATAAAGCTTAGGTTTAATCGCCTAAGCTTTTTTGTTTTGCCATTTTTCTCTCTTCGATTTTATCGAATCCGTGTACCCAATCCGAGAAGATGAGATAGAAGAAGTAGAAGATAGTGGATATACCCCACGTAATTGGATATGCCCAGAACAGATATCCTATCTCATGTCTGAAGTGCATTATGAGGGTAATGTATAGTATTCGTATGAAACACCAGTCTATGAGCATGACCAGCATTGGGATGGTTGGTTTTCCTCCGCCTCGACACACCGCGGAAACACAATGGGAGAAGGACAGTCCGAAATAGAACAATGACACGGTTCTCGCCTGTTGCACGCCAAAGGCGACTGCTTCAGGATCGCTGGCAAACCAACTGATGGACAGCGGCGCACCTAAGTACATGATTACGCCAATGATTTCGGACATTAATACAGAAGTTATTATTCCAAATGTCGCGCCTTGTTTAGCTCTCTCATATTCCTTAGCGCCTAAGTTTTGAGAAATGAAGGTTGAAATGGATAAGGAGAAACAATTGATTGGGAGGAAGGCGAATCCCTCTAATTTCGAGTAGGAACCGCATCCTGCCATGGCTTTGTTACCGAAAGAATTGATGTTTGACTGCACCAAGACGTTAGCAAGTCCTATGACCGAGTTCTGGATTCCTGAAGGAACTCCAAATCTCAAAATGCTCTTAATCATATCCCTGTGGAATCTGATTTTCTTAAAGCTTATTGCATATAAGGTCCCAGGTTTTGTTAAGAACCCTAAGCACAGGAGAGCGGAGATAATCTGAGAGATTGATGTTGCTAAAGCGGCAGACCACACACCCCATTTGAATCCTGCGATGAATAGGAGGTCTAACGAGACATTTAAGATGCTTGAGATGATGAGATAGTAAAGTCCACGTCTAGAGTTGCCAACGGCGTGTAAGATACTGTTTAGACAGTTATACATAACTGAACCGGTTATGCCGAAGAAATACCATCTGAAATACTGGATTGAATTAGGCAAAACCTCTGGAGCGGTTCCCATCGCCTTTAGGACAAGCGGAGTGAATACGACGCCTAATATGGTGAGGAACACGCTGGCAACCAACGCGATTGCGACATCCGTGTGTATTGCCCTAGACATGTTGTCATAGTCTTTACGACCGAAGTAATTGGCAATTATTGTGCCTGCGCCTGCGAACATTCCAATAAAGAAAGATGTGAATAAGAAAATGAGGTTTCCTGATGAAGATACTGCCGCTAAAGCGTCATCGTTAATAAATCGACCCACGATAAATGAGTCGAACGTGTTATATAAGGTTTGGAAGAGGTTGCTAAGGAATATCGGAATCGCGAATGTGATTATGAGCTTCCAGGGCGAACCCTTGGTCATATCTTTAGTATTACTGGTCGCCATTTTTGTTTGATGATTCAAAGAAATAGAATGCCAAGACATACAATGCTGGAAGTATTGCTGCCGGCAACATGTAGTAGAAGAGAGGTTTGCCAGAATCCACCTTGAAGATGAATGCGGCTACAACGCCCATAACAAAGATGTATATGGAATAAATCATTCCTGCCATACGGAGTTCTACCGTGGTTTTCTTAAGATAGATGATCGTTAATGGCAATGCGGCTATAAGCGAAATCCAAATGATTTCTCTAAGCAACAACTGAATGATTCCAAAGGCCTGGTCAGAATATGCCAACCAATCTCCAGAGAAGAGGATTCTTCCGTCAATCACCAAAAATAAAAGACCTGCGATGAGGAGAAGTGCTGCTGAACCAATGAAGGCGATCTTACTCAATGTCTTTTTCATAAGTTCTTGCTCCATACGGCCTTAGCCAAATCTTTAGTGAGGAAGTCGAAAATCGCAACGCCTGTCGCATCGTAGTTAGGCAATACGTCAAGTGCCCAAGAATTGATTTCTTTTGCAACTGGAACCGAATATGTTGGAGGGAATCCTGTGTTGAGATATCCGCTGAAGAAGTTCAAAGTCAAAACATCCTCGGAGTGGGAAGCAACATAGTTGGATGAATACGTTAAACATGCTTCAATCTCAGATTTCTTGGTATCGATATCACTGAGGTAGTATGTGTCCTGTACATGCAATTTTGCTAGGTTGTTTATATCGAATGTGCACGATTCGCCCCAGCCATTATAGCAATCGATTCCCATCGTGTTCCCTTCATATCTTGAAAGGAGACAAACCTTGCCTCTTACCTGTTTCAAGGCTGGGATTCCTTGGCTCGTGTAGATGATGTCTTTATAATCCTGCAATTCGAAAAGGAGGTTCTCCTCGAATGTCATCGTACTGTTATATGAGTCGTCCTCTTCTTTTACCGAGAGGAGGATTGTTTCTGTTTCGTGCTGAGTTAAGAAGCTTCTGCAAGCGTTCATGACGGACTCAAATGTCATGTCTTCATTAATCGGTCCGTGGATGACGGCTAAGCTGTTGGCAACAGACTGAAGTCTGATGTCGAGGTATCTCGCTCCAATTTCAAGTTGGTTAATCAAGGATAAGTCCTGGCATTTTCCTGCCACATCCGCAAGTGAGTGAAGTGCGCCGGAATCGTGGGTCCCAGGCATTGATATCATGTCGATAGTCGTATCCCCATCAATCTTTGACATCCATGACTTGGATTCGTCATCAGTTGTAACTGAAGGTTTGTGGCCAAAAGCAAAATAAGGCACCAAGACGCCGAGCACTACTGAACCTGCTAAACAACTGAAAAATACCTTATACTTCTTGTCCATCTGCATTAGTATAGCGCAACTCGCGATGAAAATAGTGCAAAATAGGCAGGTTTGTCTCATTTCACTAGATAT
>DCHU01000076.1 GCA_002314915.1 Caryophanales bacterium UBA1744 | reverse complement strand
TATCTATGAACGACGTTAGTAAAACTTTGTCAAACATCATCAAACACTACAAAGACATTTGCAAAGATATGCAGTCGGAGATGGACGAATACGATAGAACTAGATTGTTGTCCTTCGATTTGATTCAAATTCAGGAGTGTATCAAGAAACTCCCAAAGTCGATATTGTCGAAGTTAGATCAGCAATCAATTAAAGGATTGTGCGGCGTGAGAAACCACCTTGTACATGCATACGATGGGGTTGATGAGTACATCTTGAAAGAATCAGTGGAAAGAGAACTTCCGCCACTGATTGAATCTATTGTTAGTTTGACCTATAAAAAATGGACGAAAGAACTGGTTAGAAAAACGATATCAGTAGAGATTGTCGAAGAGAACGACGGGCATTTCATCGGATTGTACAAAGAGTTCTTATCGTTAGATGGCGAGTATCAAAAGGTGCAAGGAATCGGAATTCCAAAGTGTGACGTAGTTGTCCTTGAGGTTATACAACAGAGGTTTTTAGATAGTGACGTTATTGTTGTAAAACCGACAGACTGAACCATTTTAATATTTAGCTTAGATAAGACCGTCTTGAGACGGTTTTTTCTTTTCAATTTATATTTCTAAACAATCGTTAAGAAATTGTTGACAAATTAACGAGCGTTAACTATAGTCTTGTTTGTTAACGAGGTAAATTATGGTCAAAAGCAACACAAGAGAAAGAATCCTATTAGCCGCACTAGACCTCTATGCAGAGAGGGGTTTTGATGGTGTAGGCGTGGATGAACTTGCAGAAGTGGTCGGTATCAGCGGTCCCGCTATCTACCGTTACTTCAAAGGCAAGAACGAACTGTTCCATTCTCTTATCGAAATGCTGGACGAACACTATGAGGAAAATGTTCGCATGGCTAGAGAACGCGCATTCATCCCTAGAAACGGCGATGAGTTCAAGCATATCGTTCTCATTCAGCTTAACACGACCATCCATGACCCACTCGTAATCAAGGCGAGAAAGATACTTAACCAGGAGCAGTATCGTAATGAATACGTCTCCAATCAGGCATCCAAACACTTTATCGATGAAATCTTGAAGTCTTATACAATCCTCTTCGAAAAGATGATTGAGAAAGACCTATTGAATGACGATGATGCCGAGATGCTCGCATTCCAGTTCTCTCTCCCGATCGGTCAGATGATTCAAATGCTCGACAGGGAACCTCAAAGAGAAAATGAGGCTAGAGCCCTATTAAACAGACACATCGACCACTTTATAAAAACATACTTTAGGAAATAAGACACATACATATATGAAACACTTAGCATTTAAGGCAATGTCCCTTGCTGTGTTCTTGATGGGTGCAACAAGTTGCACATTCCACCAAGTCATCAGAGGACATTCTTATGAAAATGCCGGCAAATATGAGGCTGGCACAATTGAATATGAGGGAGATTTGAAGACAATCAACCTCAATTGGCGCTGCGGCAAAGTCACTCTTATCGAGGATGCAACAGCGACAAGCATCAAAATCGAAGAGGATAATGAACTCGAAGCAAGAAAGAAGGTTCATTCCTACTTCAACGAAGGAGTCCTAAACGTCGAGTTCTGGGACTCAGGAGTCATCTCAACAGTCGATTACAACGATAAGGAAGTAACAATCACCTTCCCATATGCATCAAGGATGAACTTAATCTCATCTAGCGCACCAATCATCGCTGAGACACTCAAAGGAGACATGATTGACCTCACCGCTTCAAGCGGAATGATCAAGGTCAACACCCTTGAGGCACACGCATCAAACATCGGCACATCATCAGGTTCCGTCCGCATCGCAAAAGCGACAGTGGAGGACCAGCTCGACATCGGCACATCATCGGGATCAATCACTCTCGAAGACGTCAAAGCGACAACCCTTGATTTAGGTACGTCATCCGGTTCCGTGCACATCACAAAAATGGATGTGAAGACAACCGATATCAACACCAGCTCCGGCTCAGTCCACACAGTGGTATCCGGAAACGGAAGATATTACATCAATACGTCATCCGGTTCTGTTCATCTTAAGATGAATGACACAGGTGCTATCCTTGATTGGAGCACTTCATCCGGTGGATTGCACACGGATAAAACGTATTCCGTAGTCGGTGGAGACAAAGTGTTCGGCGAAGGCGCCGCCACAATGTACGTCAACACCGGATCTGGCTCACTTTACGTGGACTAAACGATAAGAGTCGTCCCGAATAGATGGCTCTTTTACGAATATAAGGAGGTAATCATGAAGAAAAGAACAATAGCAGCAATAGTGGTATCTAGCGTTATGGCCGCAATGCTCTTATGCGTTGCAGGCACATACACTTTGTTCACGGAAGAACTCAAAATCGCCTCCAGCATTTCCAAGTTGGAAGGCCAAAACCTCTACACGATGACCGTGAAGGGGGACTATTACTTTGATGAAGTCATGAACGGAGATATCTCAAACGACAAGGAGCTATCTAAACTCCTCTCCAAGAAGATCTCCCATGGTTTCTATAATGCGGCAGACGCGTATGTCATCAAGCCTGGTTGCAGCGTTATCTCTGCACTAAATAGCGAAGGCGACCACGTTTGGGGAAGGAACTTCGATTGGAACACCTCAGTTCCGATGGTTGTGAAATCCATCCCAAAGAATGGCTACAAGTCCATCTCAACCGTCGAGTTCACGAACATCAACACCAGCGCGACCTCAATTGAGTCAATGGGCGATAAAATGCTCGCGATCGCAGGCCTATATGTGCCTATGGACGGAATAAACGAGAAAGGTCTCTGCATAGCAGACCTTGAGGTCAATGAAGGCGGAATGATCGTCCCTTCTACAGACAAGAAGGACATCACAGTAACGATGGCTATCCGTCTCGCCCTCAACAAAGCCGCAACAGTGGATGAGGCAATAAACCTTTTCAAAGGGTATGATATCTGCCCATCCGGCAACATCTCCCATCACTTAGCCGTATCGGATGAGACTGGTAAATCGGTATCAGTTGAATTCAATGGCGGTGAAATGGTCGTGGTGGAGACACCAGTTGTCACAAACACAAACCTCACAAATCCTGACCAAAATGCCGGTGGAGAGTCCTCAAAGAGAAGATTTGATACTCTCAAATCGCTCTACGACGACAATTCGGGCATCCTTGAGGAGGGCCAGATATTGAACGGTTTGAAGTCCGTTGTTCAAGAAAACGGACAGTGGGTTACCAAGTGGTCAATTGTCTTTAGGAAAAACAATGATTTGTCCGTGACATACTACTTAGATGGCCACTATGATACTGCCTTGACTGAAACCTTATAGGAGGTATTCATATGGCAAGAACAAGCAAATACACAAAAGAAGATCTTATCTCTGCAGCAATGGGCCTCGTAAGAGGTGGCGGCTTCGAGAATCTCTCTGCAAGAACTCTCACCAAAGCCTTGGGCGCTACAGCGGCAACCATCTTCACACATTTCAACTCCATGGATGAACTCAATAGGGAAATCATGGTGAGAATCCGCAAACAGTTTGACGAATACATCCAGGAAGGACTCAGCATGAATCCTCCTTTCAAAGGACTTGCATATCAGCTCTTCCAGTTCGCGAAGGCATATCCTCAATACTTCAAGATCCTTTTCTTCGACAGAAAGGACTTCGTCAACATCAACTCAATCCTTAACACGGTTGGCCATTTAGAAGAGGTCAAACCATATATCAAAGATACATTCGGCCTCGATGATGATCAGGCTGTCTGGGTATACCAGAACCTCATCATCTACGCTTTAGGCATCACAAGCTTAATAGTGGCAGGCAACAAGTTCTTTGATGATGAGACTCTCGCCGACAACATGTCGCGTATGGCTAGAGCCCTCGTCAAAGAAGCAAAACAGGGAAGTGACTCTCTAACACAGGTCATTCCTAGCAAAGACTTAGTCTTAAATGACCAAGTCAAAGATTTCTTAGGAGAATAACAATGGAAAATAAAAAATCATTCGCCCACGCAACAGTGGTCTTTTCAAAAATCGCAAAAATCGTCTCAATCATCGTATTTTGGTGCTCAATAGTCGGTGCAGCAGGCTGCGCAATCGGACTTATCTCCATGGCTCCACTCGCTAATGTCGTAGTGGAAGAAGGGGGTATGACATTCCGTGAACTCGTCACCGTAAAAGCCTCTCAGAACTGGTCCACAATCATCATGGAGATGGTCTATGGAATGCTCTTATGCGGCGGCGCAATCGTTGGTGCATACTTCTCTAAAAAGCACTTCACAAAGGAAATTGAGAGAGGCACGGCATTCACCCATGAAGGCGGCAAAGAACTCATGATTCTCGGCGCTATCCACGCAGGCAACTGGACTGTAGCTGTCACACTCGCTTCAATCACGGGGGCTTTAGTCGAATTCCTGACCGGCGAAGCAATCTCAATCAACTGGGCATCAGGCAGCATATGGATCGAAGCAATCGTCCTGGTCATTCTCGGCGTCTACTTCAGAGCAGCCGCTGAGAAACTTGAGACAAAGAAGGACATTGTTGAATAACAATACCCTTTTAACCTAAACTATTTGCATGAAAACAATAGTAATCGGAGCGGGACCTGCAGGCTTAATCGCCGCTAGCAGGGCCGCCAACAAAAACAATCAAGTCATCCTCCTCGAGAAGAACGAGAAAGCCGGAAAGAAACTATTCATCACCGGAAAGGGCAGATGCAATGTCACGAATGCGTGCAATGAGCGTGAGTTCATTGAGAACGTTGTGACAAACCCTAAATTCATGTTCTCCTCGATCAATCACTTCAACTCCAAAGCCACGATGGACTTCTTCGAATCCAGAGGCTGTCCACTCGTGACCGAAAGAGGCAATAGAGTGTTCCCTGAGTCATATAAAGCCTATGACATCACGGACGCTTTGGTGTCCGAGTGCAAACTCAAAGGCGTTTCCCTTCGTTTTAACGAAAACGTCAAAAAGATCGAGAAAGTGGACGAGAAGTTCAAGATCGAAACCTCCAAAGGCCATTACCTCGCCGATTACTTAGTCATCGCAACAGGCGGCATGTCATATCCTCTCACCGGCTCAACCGGAGATGGCTACAAGTTCGCCGAGTCATTCGCCCACAACATCATCGAACCGGTTCCTGCCCTGACAGGAATCAGAATCGAAGAGGATATCCCTCATAGAATGGCGGGATTCACCCTCAAATGTGTTTCCCTCAACGTCAAAGACGGCAAATGGAAACACAGCGAATTCGGTGAGCTCACCTTCTATAACGACTACATCGATGGCCCAATCGTCATCACGACATCCTCCCTCATCAACAGGAGAGCGGTGGAGAACATCGAGCTCGAGATCGACTTAAAGCCTGCCCTTGATGAGCAGACCTTACTCGCGCGTATAAATAGAGATATTGAGAAGAAGCCAAACAACTTCGTCGGAGACCTTTTGGAAGGCCTCATGCCAAGAAGCTTCATGGATTTCTTCCTCGAGAACACTTTCTTCGATGTCGATGAGAGATGCACAAGTTTCTCGAAAGCCAAGAGACTTGAACTTGTTCAAGCGCTCAAACACTTCAAACTCACCTACCTCGGTCTCAATGGCTTTGAAAGAGCGGTTGTCACTTCGGGCGGCGTATCGACAAAAGAGATTAACTCCAGCACGATGGAGTCCAAAATCGTGCCAAACCTCTTCTTCGCAGGAGAAGTGATTGATGTCGACTGCTATACAGGCGGCTTCAACATCCAGACCGCTTTAGCGACTGGCGCTCTTGCGGGAGACAACATAAAAACTAGAACAGAACAGGAGTAATTTATGAAAAAGACAGCACACGTATTCTTGAAAATCGCAAGAATCATCGACTGCATCATGATACCACTCTTCATCCTCGGCATCGTCGGATTTGCTCTCGGCGCTCAGGCATTCTTCGCTGAAGCCGCTAAGGCCACAACTGACGAGGAAGTGATCGGATTCATGTATGGCGCATACTCAATGATCGTATCAGCGGTGACATACTTCTTGCTCACCCCAGCTCTCATCGTTGGAGCAGTGGTGGCCAATAAAGGGCTTGTAGCACTTGAGACCGCCAACTCTAAGAGCGAGGTCAAGGCAATCGCCATCGCAAACATCGTATTCGGTGCCTTCACATGTGGCGCGGCAACGGTCGGCGGAATCCTTTCACTCTGCACCAGAGAGTCGGATTACAACGCGGTTGAATAATCAATATTTCGTCAATCATAAAATCCCGGGTTCCGCTTGGGATTTTTTCTTTCCTGCAAAAAGTGTTCAAATTATTACTACGTGTTAACAAAAATATAGATTTTTAAAATTTGTTTTGAATGTTCTGCAAGTGCTTTCATCGACTACATTTTTACCTATTTTGTACACTGTATAAAAAGGCTAATTTAGGGTGTTGACTAATACGTCTAAAACCATACAATATAGGACCGCAAAAAGTTCTGCGGTTTGATTATTAGGAAAGGTGGATTTTGTATGGCCAAAATTTGTAGATATACATATTCAGAAGGCGATGTCGAACTCACCATTGTCGCCCGCAATAAGAAGAACGCTGATGAGATAATCGCGATCGAGAACACAGACGCTTTTGAGAAGTGGCAGTTCACCGGCAAGGAAGAACGCACAAACATCGAGTGCAACATCTTCGAAATCGAAGAGAATCAGAAGAAAGTCGCAAGAAGAAAACTCGAGAAAAGAAGAGCAAGACAAGCTTAATGAGGATGCCGCAAGACATCCTTTTTATATTTATATAAATATAGTAACTGAATATTTAGGTACGATTTTTATATACAAACGAAATAAAATGCCCTAATATGAAGGGGCAGTGAGGAGTAGCTTACTAGCGTGATATCGTCAAAACAGGCCTAGCCTCGGTATCACGGATCCTTATCAAAAGAATCTAGCAAGATCATTGACTTAGCAAACCGGGTCAATGTTTTTATTTTCTAGGACCTGGAGAAGGAGGATAAAGCTATGTTCGGACCACATTTTCACGGACCACATTTTGGTTGCCATCATCATCATTTCCATCACCATCACAGACCATTCTTCTTCCCATTTTTCGGCTTGGGAATCATCGGAAGAATGATCGGATTAATCTTCGGAATAATCATGGCTTTCATCGCGTTTGCCTTCATTTTGGGCATGGGCGCCTTGATATTTTAATCAAGAAGTTGGAAAACGCTTTCTTACCAAATGGTAGTTTTTTTCGTAATGCCTAACCGAAATTCCTTTGATATAGCGTGATTTTAATTTAAAATCGCACTATCTAAGGGGAGGAATAGCCTATGAAGAAACACAAAATCATGCCTCTAGTGCTATCACTTACTACTCTTGCTTTAGTCGCTTGCGGCGCGAGCAGTGGGGAAGAGGTCGAATACACCTTCACCATCACCGCTCAGAACGGAATGCCGCTTGAAGACAGCGGAGTAAAACTATACAAAGGAAAGAAGCTCCAGGCCACAGGCTGGACCGATGAGAAAGGCGTTGCAACCGTCAAAGCCCCAAAAGGTGAGTACACAGTCAAAACCCAACTCAAAGAAGGATTCCACGCCACCAAGGCCTTAACGACCAACAAGGAAGAGTTGGTTTATACCATCAACGCCGAATCATCTCTTATCGATGATGAGATTCCAGAAGAGTATTTCTTAAGTAACGATAATTCCAAGAAAGAATACTTCAACGTCTATGACGTTATGTATGACGTAACATTCACAACAACTCAGTTGAAGTGGACAAAAGACAGCAAAGGCTATCTAAAGTCAGAACAGGTCACAGAGGAAATCAAATTCTCCGACATCCTCAAGACAAAGAAAGCCATCATGCTCAACTTCTGGTACGTCAACTGCTCATGGTGCCAGTATGAGTTCCCATACATCCAGGAAGCATATGATGAATACGAAGACGACATCGCCGTCCTCGCATTCGACTACCAGGATGACATGAACTCAATCTTCAAGTTCCAGGACAACAACGAATACACATTCAACATGATCTATGATGAGATCGGCTTAACAAGCTGCTTCCCATTAACCGGTTTCCCGACGAGCGTCATCATCGACAGGTACGGAATGATCACCTGGTCACAGACCACATTCGCCTCAACCGCAGACGTAAAAGCCTTATGGGCCGAATACACAGCGGATGATTATCAGCCAACTTGGAAAGAGGACTCATCTCTCCCAGACAAGCCAACTTATGAGTGGCCTGATATGGATAGACTCACCTCAGTTGCAAATTCATCAAACTGCAACGCAACCTTCAGAAAAGAAGAAGGCAGTGATGCCGAATACAACTGGCCATGGCTCATCTCTGAGACAGAAGGTGCTATCTACCCATCTAACGCCGGTCACCATAACTCATACTCAATCATCTATGTCGATGTCCACCTCAACGAGGAGGAGGTCTTTGCCTTTGACTATAAGTCATCATCTGAAAAAGGCGGAGATATCCTCTATATCCTCTTGGATGGCAAAATCATCAAGAAGATAAGTGGAGTCATGGATAAATACGAGCTCATGGAACTCTACGTCGCAAACGAGACAAGAGACTATGAATTCGCCTTCTGCTTCATGAAGGATGAATCATCTCTCGACGGAGATGACACAGTCTACCTAAGGAACTTCCAGGTTTACCCACTCAGCCAGATCAAGACTCCAACCTACATCTTAAGAGATGCAGCATACGGCGGACTCAATGATACAACTGGTATGTACAATAAGTACATCACTCCAGTCTTCAATGAGGAAGACGGCTACTATCACGTAGGCACCGCAGATGGAAAACTCCTCCTTGCAGAGCTTACCCAGACCACGAACTTTGACCCTAACTCAACGGTCTATGTTGATATCTCATCATATCAGATTACAGACCCTCAAACGGGCACAGTCGTAAACGACACGCTCATGAAGTATGTCACAATGGCAGGAAACACCCTTGAAGGCTACGTTCCGGTCAATAAAGAGCTCAAGACATATCTTGATATGTATATAAGAGCGAAAGGCGGCAAAGGCCATGAAAACGAATGGCTCGAGCTTTGCTACTATTACGACAACTATGGCGGCGCTATTCCATTCCAGAACCCAGTCGGCGGCTTATCTAAAGATACAGCCTTCACCGCACACCTCGGAGAAGAGAACTACGCCACATTCAATAGAACACTCATGCCAAGAGGCTTGTGCTTCAACTTCACAGCGGAGCAGGAAGGCATATATCACTTCTATTCGTTAGGTGAAAACGCTGCAGTAGCATGGTACTTCGATGAGAACTACAAGCAGTTCTACGAATCCCAGTTCGACGAAAGGGAAGTGTATTGGGCAGTCGAAGACCAGTTCGGCGCTATGGCGGTGTTCCACGATTACATCTACCTCGAAGCGAATCAGACAATCACATTACGTGTCGGATTTGAGGACATTTACTTATACGCAACCCTCCAGTTCGGTATCGAATACACCGAGAAGACGGGAATGGACATCTTCAAATACTGCTCACCTGGCTACTACACCAGCGCAGTTGATGCAAAAGGCGAAGTGACCGGAGAAATCATCTCAACCGGAATCGAGACAGCAGTGGGAGAAGACGGCTACTATCACGAGAAGCTAAGCGATGGCACATTAGGCTCAATCGTCTATTGCGACTTCATATACCCAACCCCATTACTTCAGTACTCAATCTATGATTGCGTCACCAACTCAAAGATTAAAGATGAAGCGGGAGGCAAGCCACTCGACTTCACAAACGTCGAAGATGATACAGAGGCTAAGCCAATGCCAAAAGAGTACAAGAGAGACCTCACAAACGAGTTCAAATCCTACTTCTCAAAGATCGACGGCTCGTCAAAGCCTCACAGCGGATGCGTCCCTGTAGACGAGAAACTCCACGACATGCTCCAGATGGTTTCCGGCAAATACGGATTCTATACGGAAAAGGGTTGGCAGAAACTCTGCTACTACTACGACCACATCGGAAAATAAGCGAATTGAATAATTTAGGAGAGAAATTATGAAATCAAACAAGCTTTTAACATTATCACTCGGATTCTTAGTCCTCGGCCTTGCTGCCTGTGGAACAAAGAACCCAGAGAAGCTATCATCAACTGATGAGGCAACTAGCGACGTCGCAACAAGCGAGACACCTGCTGAATCAAGCCAGTCAGCCCCTATTGAAGTCGGTGACAACTTCGCTGTCTATGTCGTCTATCCGGACGGAACTGCGGCATCAGCATGCGTCGAATTCCTAAAAGAGGGAAAGGAATCATTCGATGTCTATCCAACACCAGAAGGCGTTGTTTTGGCTAGTTTTGAGGATTTAAAGGACGACGAGTACACAATCCACCTCAAAGACATCCCACAGGGCTACACATATAATCCAAACATCTACAAAGTCACAAAAGACGCAAACGTCATAACGGTTAACCTCGTGAAAATCGAAACAGAGGTCTCAACAAAGACCCTTGATTGGATGGATGACTCAGGCACCAACACCGGCTGGGGCAAATACGAATCCCGTAAGAAAGTCGTGGATGGCGTCCATTCTGTTACCATCTCAGACCACGCTGAACTCGCATACTACTCATTCGACCCAAAAGAACCTGGTATATATGAGTTCGAGTCATGGGCAGAAGAAAGTTTCACCTCAAACCCAATCGACCCAATCGCCAAGTTAATCGGCACCTCAAGCGCATATCAGTTTGACCCTCAGTACGCACTCGAGACATATGACAACAACGAGGGCTCAAAGAACTTCAAGTTCAGACTCGAAGTGTCAAATGACGACTTTGTCCACGCTGATGAAGCTGACGAGAACGGTGACCCAATACTCCAAAGAGACGAGAACGGAAACCTCATCCCTGGAACATCATGGACATACGTTATGTCCGCATCTGCATCAACCATGCCTGTAACCTACGCATGGAGCATCAAGAAAGTAGGGGAATACGTTGCACCAGTTAAGGCTGAAAAAGAAAGAGTCCAGTGCACCGCAACTAAAGTTGCAGATGAGCCAAAAGAAGATGAGACATTCGAATTCTGCGCATATGACGGAACAGAGGCTCCAGTCTATAACCCAGAAGACGGTTTCTACCACCTCAACACCGCAACAGGACCTCTCTTATACATCGCATTCACAAAAGATATCCCAGGATTTGGCGACTCCCTTTACATGGCAGCAGCCCAGCAGGGACCAAGCTACTACATCACAGATGGCGGAACAAAGACATACGAAGATTGCTTTGATGGCTATCGTAAACTCACCAACAGCGATGGTATGGCATACGTCACTCAGGAAGTTAAGGAGATGTTAACAGGCATTGCCTACGCTCAAACAGTCTTCTCACACGATGGACTCGACGGATTCCTCGGAACAGCAGCGGATGGCTGTGAATGGTTATTCGCAGTCGGCTACTACAAAGAGAGAGCGGGCTTAAAGGAATCAAACCCAATCTGGCTCGAAGAAACATATGAATCCACAGTCGTCGAGAAGATGGTCGCTGGAAGAAAACTCTACTTCGCAGCATCCTCCACTAAAGCATGCCAGTGGATCGTCAAGTGCGCTAACGACCAGATCGAATTCGACTTCAATGGCACCAAGGTCAAGGGTGGAGATGACATGTCTCTTGTTCTCGATCACGATGGCGACCCAAGAAATGTCCTCAGATTCTCTATGGAGAATGTCGGAACCAAACAATACACAGTCACACTCCAAATCGCATACTCAACAGGCGCAATCAACACCGACCCAAATAACTTAATTGTTGGAACAAATAAGATTGATTTCGACCTCAACGCCGAGGAGACTGATGGCCCAGGCAAGAAGACAATCGCCAAGTTCACCGCACCAGTTGATGGAGAATACTATCTCTCATCACCAGTTGAAGGCGCATATATCACTTGGAAATACAATGAGGTCGAATATTCCTGGGACGCTCAGTCAGGAGAAGACTCAGATTCAGTCACCCTCAAAGCAGGTGATGTCTGGGAACTCGACATCAAGCACTATGACGTCTACACATTGAGCGGAACGGTCTACTTCGACATCAACAAGAAGGAGAGTGCTCCAACAGGCAACTCCTTGAAAGTCGGAGAGAACGTCTGCACCGTTGCAGAAGGCGAATTTGACAACAGCTTATTTGGAAAAGTGTACACATTCACCGCTCCAGAGGCAGGAACCTATAACTTCTCAACAAATGACGGCAACTGCTAGTGCGGAATTGATTTCAATGGCGCATCCGAATCCCTCATGAAGGGCACAGATGTAAAACTCACGCTCGCAAAAGATGATGTCGTGAACGTCTGCGTTGGCTTCAATGACTGGAACCAGACCTCAGGAACAGTCACTTTCTCAATCACAAAGGCTTAAGACAAAAATAAAAATGGCAGCGGATTTCGTTGCCATTTTCTTTTGCTAATTAATTAATCGATAACCTGAACTGATTCTTCTTTGTTTTCAACAACTGGTTCTTCTTTATTTCCGCCGAACTTGAAGACGAGTGGTAAGAAGACGAGTGCAGCGAAGTAAGCTACGGTTAGAATTGCGGATAACACGTAATATGCCTGATCTGCGTTTCCGAGTTCAATCCACTCAACGATCTCTGCGATGACTGAGAGGAGGTGGAAGAACACGCCAACACATCCAGCGATTGCGATGATCACCTTGAAGATATTCTTTGGGAAGAGGAAGTTCGCGATAGAGCATCCTGCCCAAGCGCATGCTGCTGTGTAGAAGAAGAAAGCGAAGATGATGCCCATCTTTGTTCCGGCTCCTGAATAGGAACTGAAGTAGGTGAGTGAGCTCCAAGTTGATGTTAAGTTGATAACGTTCGCGTATAAGACGTAGCCAAGGATGATTGATAAACCGACTTTGACCCAATTGTCTTTCTTGAGCCAAGCGCCTGCTGCTGGGATAGCGAACAATGCGCTTACGAGCAACACTTTCACGAACTGACCTACGATGCTACCTGCATTGCTGTGTATGCAAGAGATGTAAATCGCAGACGACAATTGACTTGCGGCCACGATACCGAACAAGACGGTTAAGATGATTTTTAGATTCTTCTGATAGAATCCGATTGCTTTATCGATAATGCTATTCATTTGATAAGCCCTCCATTTATCTAAATAATAGGTGCATTTATTCCAAAAAACATAATAAAACCGCTATCAATTGATATAATTACCCCATGAATTTCCAAAGAAGCAACACCAAAATCTCTCTTTTAGAGGACTATTACAACCATTTCAATGAGGATCATCGCCTTCAGACAAGGCACGGCAACGTTGAGTTCATCACCAACATCAAATACCTTGAAGAGGTCCTTAATGGAGACAAGTCCAAAACCATTTTGGATATCGGTGCAGGCACTGG
>DCHU01000011.1 GCA_002314915.1 Caryophanales bacterium UBA1744 | reverse complement strand
AACATCCCTGGAGAAAAGATGGCAAACGACGCTATCGAACAGGTCGGTTACCCACAGAACACATCCGGTGACGGACCAGACGGACTCCAGTCAGGCGGTAAGTTACATGTCGCAGAGACACTCGCTTGCTCAACCTACAATACGGAACTTCTTGAATTAAGAGGCAAATTCCTCGCAGAAGACGGCAAGTGGAACGGACTCAACGCAGTTTACGGCGGTGGCGCAAACCTCCACAGAACCCCATATGCAGGACGTAACTTCGAATACTATTCAGAAGACTCAACGATGTCCTATATCATGGGCAGAGTTCAGGGCGCTGCAATGTCAGAAAACGGCATGATCGGCATGTTCAAGCATTTCTGCGGCAACGACCAAGAAACAAATAGACACGGTGTTTCAACATGGATGACCGAGCAGACACTCCGTCAGGGCGACCTTAGAGGATTCGAAGGTGCATTAACAGACGGCGGATCACTCGGAAACATGTCTGCTTATAACAGACTCGGCGCTGAACCAACAGCATCATACAAGTCACTTATGACAACAGTCTTAAGAGACGAATGGGGCTTCAAGGGCATCAGCATCACCGACTCATCTAAAGATGCTCAGACCTACATCTTCACCGGCGCGGCAATCGAAGCTGGCACAGACCAGTTCAACAACGACGCTGGAAGATGCACTGAAGTTAAGAAGTATATCTTAGGCCGTGACGGCTTCATCTGGGGTAAGACTAGAGAGATTGCTAAGCATTTCTTCTATGCATACTCCCGCTCATTCCTCATCAACGGATTAGGCGCAGACACAGTCGTCAAGTCAAAGACTCCATGGTGGCAGCCAACTGTCATCGGAATCGACTGCGTTGTCGGCGGACTTGCCCTCGCATCAGTCGCTGGATATGTCATCTTCACTTTCGTCAAGAAGGAGGGCAATTAAATGAAACTTAATTTCTCCTTCAAAAACAGAAAACTTGGATTCTACATCCAGGTTGCCGCTTCAGCATTAGCAATCATCGCAGGAATCGCATTCCTTGTGATCGATGCAACAATCGTTAAAGGCAACATCAGCTTCAAGGATTACTCACTGGTTACATCTTTGGCTTGCATATTTGGCGGTATCGTCGGATTGGCCCACGCGTTCACATCGCTCCCATTCCTCGACATCGTCTCATGCGTCCTCATCGGCGTGGCATTGGGGCAGCATCTCTCAATGTCTTGTTACCCATGGGCAGATATTGGCACGGGCGTTCCTTTCTTCGTCAACAATGGCGAATTGCTCAAGACAGTATCAAGCATCTTCACAGCTTATGTTGTAATTATCGCCGTCCCATTAGTGGGTAATGTCCTCACCTGCTTCATCGGAACAGACAATTAACAAAAGAAAGACCTCTGGACTCCTTGCCAAGAGGTCTTTTCTTATGCATAAAAAAAGAGGATTCTTAGACCTCTTATTTAATTGATGCCAAGCATTCCTCGAATTTAGGAACCCACCATTCGCGATAACCAGCCTTGGTTGGATGGATATTGTCCTTCATGTATAGGGCCTTGTTCGCGTCTCCGATTTTATTGAACTCCTCATCCTCGTATAGATTCAGGAATTCGATGTTCCATTTAGAAGCAATCTCTTTAGTTGCATCGACCATCTTCTTGTAATTGTTATTCTGGAAGTAGGAATTGCTCCAAATGACGACTTTGCAGTCCCAAGTCTCCTTTGCTTTTGCCACAATATACTCAATAGCGCCGAATGTAGTGGTTTTGTTGAATGAGTTGATATCTTTTACGTCCGCATCCGTGACAGCGCCGAAACGGGCTGATTTGTACATGTCATTCGTGGATAACTGAAGGCAGAAATAATCAACATTCTTAACGCAATCCTCTTTTGCGATGTAGTTATCGAGTCTATAGACATAGCTTTTGCCATTTAATGATTCGTCTACCCCGGGATCGGTTGAAAGACCTGAATCGGAGTCCAAGAGGGTTGTTCCCGAGACGGCCCATTTGATTGAGGTGGCATTTTGTCTCTTGGCGATATAGTCGCAGGTGGCCTCACCTTCGGAACACGCTCCATAAGTGACTGATGAACCGAGCCAGAACATTGTTTTGCCTTCTAAAGGTCTATTATCGAGAACAGGCGTATTCTCGACACTGTATTTCTCGTTATTGCCCGCAAAAGAGACGGTTATCTTGATATCAACCTCGCCTTCTTTGTAACGGATGGTCACGTAATTGGCGGATGTGGTCAGTGGTGTAGAAGCTCCGACAACGTGGTATTCGACGTTTTCCTCGATGTAATTGTCTTCATAGGTGGCGTTAATGACCATTCCGGTTGGATCAAAGAGTTCCCCGCTGTCATAGGAGAGCTTAGTTGGATTGGTGACAACGCTTAATGAAGTGACTGTTCCATGGTTGATAGATTCAATAACGCTTGATTCGCTGTTGCTACCACACGAGACGACAGAGAATGAAGCGAGTAGTGCGGATGCGCACAAAAAGCATTTGTTTTTCATAGGTTTTCCTCGTTGCCAAAACGATATTTCTTAATAAAGACATATATTTGCAAATCAGCAGTTTTTGACATTTTTTTATCATTATTTGCAGATTTTGCGTTTTGCATGAAAATGCGTTACAAAGACTGAAACCGTTTTCTTTTTTCCTATCATAAAATAGTTTTTCACTGTTGCGTTTTTACCTAATTATTTTAATGTCCAAAGGACATAAATAGAGTAATCAAATAATTGTCATATGAAAATGATGTAAAAGTCTTGAAAGTTTCATAACTGTTAACATTTTTTATCATTCGAAAAAGGGTTGTGCGTATGCAATAATTAAGCGTCAGATTTCAAAACCTGACTTCGTATAATTACCAGATTGGTGGAAAGTTTCTACGCTAGACCGTAATCTAGCACTACGAATTAAACTTAATGGTTTGATCAGGTTTTTGATCCAAGCCCTATAGTTTCCCCCTGGAGATTATGCCTACAACCAATTTTTCTAGGAGGAACAAAATGAAAAAGGGTTATAAAGGTATTGTCTTAGCTGCAATGACAGTCGCGTCAGTCGCTGCATTAGTAGCATGTGGCACCAAGTCAAGCGGTGCTAAGTTCGGTCTCATCACACTTCACGATGAGAACTCAACATACGACGCAAACTTCATCGACGGATTCAAGAAGGCTTGCGACGCTAAGAAAGTCGAAGCAAAGGTCACAACAGGCATCAACGAAGATAACGGCTGCTACGAAGCTGCTGCTAACTTAGTCGATTCAGGTTGTAAGGGCGTTTTCGCTGATTCATTCGGCCACGAAGCTTTCATCAAGAAAGCAGCTGAGGAATTCCCAGAAGTCAACTTCGGCCACGCAACAGGCACAAGCTCAAAGTTCGCTAACATCTCCAACTTCCACAACGCATTCGCTTCAATCTACCAGGGCAGATATCTCGCAGGTGTCGTCGCTGGCATGAAGCTCCAGTCAATGATCGACGCAAAGACAGTCACAGCTGGCGCAGACGGAAACTACAAGCTCGGATACATCGGTGCTTACACATATGCAGAAGTTATCTCAGGTTACACATCATGGTACCTCGGCGTTAAGTCAATCGTCTCAAACGTTACAATGGACGTCACATTCACAGGTTCATGGTATGACGAAGTCAAGGAGAAGAATGGCGCTAACACATTAATCGATGGCGGTGCAGTCATCGTTTCACAGCACGCTGACTCAATGGGCGCTCCTTCAGCTTGCGAAGCAAAGGGTGTTCCAAACGTCTCATACAACGGCTCAACAGCAGCAAAGTGCCCAAATACATTCCTCGTTTCTTCAAGAATCAACTGGCAGCCATATTTCGAACTCATGATCGACAATACACTCGCTGGCAAGTCATATGACACAGACTACTGCGGCTCATTCGCTGATGGCATGGTCGAATTAACAGACCTCGGCACAGCATGTGCTCCAGGAACAGCAGAGAAGGTTGCAGAAGTTAAGGCAGCTCTCATCGCTGGAACAACACACGTCTTCGACACATCAAAGTTCACTGTTACAGTAGTCCCAGCAGACGCAGATGGTAAGAACGGCAAGAACACAGCAGCTACTGTTGACGCAGACGGCCACCTCACAGCTTATGCAGCTGATATCGATGGAGACTATGCACCAGACGCAAACGTCAATGTCGTTACAAACGGCCATTTCGACGAATCAAACGCTTCAAAGTATCGTTCAGCTCCATACTTTGATATCCAGATTGACGGAATCAATCTCTTAAACGTCGCATTCTAATTTAAAAACCAACTATCGAGGGAACGGCCCATGCTGTTCCCTCCTTGTTCTTTTTATCCTTAATATGAAGGAGGGGCGATATGCACCAACTCGAACTCCGAAACATTACCAAGACATTCGGCAGCGTTGTTGCAAATAACAACGTGAGCCTTACCCTCGAAAAGGGAGAAATCCTTTCCCTTCTCGGAGAGAATGGCTGTGGTAAAACAACCTTAATGAACATGATTGCCGGCATCTATTACCCAGATTCAGGCTCGATTCTCATCAATGGCGAAGAGGTTTCAATCAAATCTCCAATCGATGCTTTCAATCACGGAATCGGCATGATTCATCAGCACTTCAAACTCGTCGATGTCTTCAGCGCGACTGAGAACATCGTCTTAGGATACAAAGAAGAGGGAAGATTCAACCTTAAGAAATCCGCCATCAAAGTAAAAGAAATCGCGGACAAATACGGTTTTATCATCGATCCAAAAAAGAAAATCTACGATATGTCAGTCTCTGAGAAGCAGACTGTTGAGATCGTCAAAGTCTTGTTTAGAGGCGCGGACATCCTCATTTTGGATGAGCCAACCGCAGTTCTTACTCCTCAGGAGACAAGAAAACTTTTTGATGTTTTAAGAAAGATGAAAGAGGATGGCAAATCCATCATTATCATCACCCACAAACTCAATGAGGTCATGGAAATCTCTGACCGTGTTGCCGTCTTAAGAAAAGGTGAATACATCGGCTCAGTCAACTCAAAAGAAACAAGTGAATCTCAGTTAACTGAGATGATGGTCGGCAAGAAAGTCGAGCTCAATATCGACAGAACCGAGCCAAAAGACCCTAAAGACCGCTTGATCATCAAGAATCTCTCAACAATTAGAGATGATGGTCTCCCAGGCGTTAGAAACATCGAATTCACCGCAAGAAGCGGAGAAATCCTTGGTATCGCAGGCATTGCTGGCTCAGGACAGAAAGAACTCCTTGAAGCAATTGCAGGCCTCTCAAAAATCAAAAGTGGCACAATCGAATACATCAACCCAGAGAACGAAGAAATCGTTAACCTTTGCTTAAAGAGTCCAAGACAGATCAGAGACTTAGGCGTCAGACTCGCATTCGTTCCTGAAGATAGACTCGGCATGGGTCTTGTTGGAAACATGGACCTTGTCGACAACGTCATGCTTAGAAGCTATGAGAAAGGCAAACTCGACCTTCTCGATAGAAAGACGCCTGGAAAGTTAACAGACCAAATCGTCAAAGACCTCGAAGTCGTCACCGACAGCGTCAACACGCCGGTCCGGCGCTTATCAGGCGGCAACGTCCAGAAAGTCTTGGTTGGCCGTGAAATTGCATCAGTACCAAAGGTACTTATGGCCGCATATCCAGTCCGTGGACTCGATATCAACTCATCTTATTTAATATATAACTTACTCAACGAGCAGAAAGAGAACGGCTCGGCCGTCATCTTCGTCGGCGAAGACCTCGACGTCTTGCTCGCGTTGAGCGATAGAATCTTAGTCCTCAACGGTGGACACATCACAGGAATAGTTGATGCAAGAAGTGCAACAAAAGAAGAGGTCGGATTACTCATGACCAAATCCGTAGTGGTGGAGGAGGAATAATATGGCACACGAAAACAAAAGAGAACCTTTATTCCACATCGTCAAGAGAATGGATATCAAGCCAGGCGCAAAAGTTGGCATCAAAGTCCTCAGCATCTTCATCGGATTATTAATCGCAGCGATATTCGTCGTCGCGTTATCTCCAAAATCCAACAATTTCTTTGGATTCTTCGGCTCTATGGCAAGCGGCGTCTTCTCAACGCCTAGAAGATTCTGGAAATACCTCCTTGAGGCAGCATTGCTCCTCGGAGTTTCAATCGCTCTTGTCCCAGCCTTCAAGATGAAGTTCTGGAACCTCGGCGGAAACGGTCAGATTCTCATGGGCTGCTTAGGCACATGCGTCGTCATGTTCTACCTCGGCGGAAAGCTTCCTGACCCAATCCTTTGGATTCTCATGCTTGTGGCAGCAGTCGCTTTTGCGGGCATTTGGGCTGTCATCCCTGCCTTATTTAAGGCATTCTTCAAAACAAACGAGTCATTATTCACATTGATGCTCAACTATATCGCTGCAATCCTCGTTGGATATACCATCTCATCTTGGTATCCCAAAGGCACCGGCTCTATGACTCCTTTGACCAATGGACAGTTGCCAATCATCAATAACACACCATTTGGCAAATGCTTCCTTCCTATCGTCTTGTTCGTCTTCATCACGACCGCGGTAGCCTTGTATCTCAAATATTCCAAACACGGATATGAGTTATCGGTTGTCGGCGAATCAGAAAACACCGCAAGATACATCGGCATCAATGTCAAATGGGTCACGATCCGCACAGTCTTGTTCTCAGGTATCTTATGTGGTCTTGTTGGCTTCGTCTTATCTGGCGCGATCAACTACATGATGTCCACAAATATGGACTCCAATATGGGATTCACCGGAATCATGGTCGCTTGGTTATCTCATTTCTCGCCAATCGTCATGGTGTTCATATCCCTCTTCATCGCCTTCATTACCAAAGGTATGTCTCAGGTTAATGAGGACTTTGGCTTCACAGACGAGAACCTCTCATCCGTTATCACCGGCATCATCTTCTTCCTTCTGATCGCCTCTGAATTCTTCGTATCCTATAAGATAATCTGGAGAGCAGACGCTCAGAAAGTGGTGGACAAAATCGCCTTCCCATTCGTCTGGGTTGGCAAGAAACTCTCACCAGTATTCGAGAAGATCGGTAATTTCTTCACCGGTCTCAAGCTCAAATTAACAAAGGGAGGTAAATAACAATGGTTGAATTCTTATTCCAGGCTATTGCAATCGCTGTCATCTTCTTACTTGGATGCGTCGGCGAAATCCTCACCGAGAAAGCAGGACACTTAAACCTCGGTATCCCAGGTATCATGTGCGTTGGCGCTGCTGGCGGTATCTTGGGCGTTGTTATCGCAAACAATGTCAATGGTGTTCTCTCTATCTTCTGCGCTATTTTGTTCTCAATCATCTTTGCGGCAGTGGCAGGTGGCATTTATGCCTTCCTCACAGTCTCACTCCGCTGCAACCAGAACGTTACAGGTTTAGCCTTAACAATCTTCGGAAACGGCTTCTCATCAGTATTCATCAACAACATCATCAAGATTGAAGGCGAAGGCGGAAAAGGCGCTCTTCTTTCAGAAGCGGGTAACAAATTCTTCCTTGCTCATCTTCCATTCGCTGACAGTCTTGGCGGATTTGGGAAAATCGTCTTCGGTCACGGATTCCTCACTTACTTTGCAATTGCAATCGCTGTTGCAGCCGCAGTTGTCTTAGCGTTCACTAGAATCGGTCTTAACCTCAGAGCGGTCGGTGAATCCCCAGCTACCGCAGACGCTGCAGGTATCAACGTCACCAAATACAAATATGTATTTATCCTTGCAGGCTCATCAATCGCTGGTCTCGGCGGACTCGTCTATGTCATGCAGTACATGGGCGGTATCGTTGGCGCGGAACTCGCAGGAACCGTTGAAGGAATCGGATGGCTCTGCATCGCACTCGTCATCTTCACCCTTTGGAAACCGGCATTATCAATCCTTGGATCATTCATCTTCGGCGCTCTCTACATCTTCCCGAGCTTCGTTAATGTCTTCTTCCCAGATGTCACATTCACATTCGCTCAGCTTAAACTCTTCCCTCTCATCCCATACGTCGTAACAATCATTGTTCTTGTAGTTACCTCTCTCATGGGTAAGAAAGAGAATCAAGGACCTGCATCTCTTGGCGTTTCTTATTTCCGAGAAGATAGATAACTAACAAAAAGATTAAGCAGCTTGCTGCTTTTTCTTTTCTCTACCTTTAGGCTATAGAAATTGGATTATAAATTTTGTATTTTTTTGTAGGTATCTTATGAGCGAAGAAAAACTAGAAGAAATAGAAGAAACTGAAGAAATTGAGACTCTTGAAGAGAAAGATACGATCATCTCCATTAAGTCCGATTTGGATAAGCTGCATAAAAAGCATCGCACCAGAAAGGAAGCTTTCATTCATTCGATGAAGTCTTTTTTCTCCATCCACGATGATGTTGCTAGCCACGGTGAGATAAGAGAAAGAATCAGAAATAATGGCCGTATAACGGGAACCAACGCGATTTTGTTAATCCTTGCCATCATCATCGCAAGCGTTGGTCTTAACGCCGGTTCAACCGCCGCCATCATCGGTGCAATGCTGATTTCGCCTCTTATGGGCACGATTATGGCAATCGCCTATGGAATTGTGTCGTGTGACAGAAAATTCGTCAAAGGCTCCGTAGAAGGCCTATTATTCCAATTCTTAGTGGCCTTCCTAGTCTCCACTCTTTATTTCCTGATAACTCCTATCAAGACTCCAACGGATGAGATACTAATTAGAACGTCACCATCGTTATTTGATGTGATTATTGCAATTTCCGGCGGGATAGCGGGCATTATTGCGATGACTAGAGAGAGCAAGTTCTCCAATGTCATTCCCGGAGTCGCAATCGCTACGGCTCTTATGCCGCCTTTATGTACAATGGGCTATTCCCTTGCAAATGGCGAGTGGAGAATGCTCCTAGGTTCCTCATACCTATTCCTTATTAATGTTTACTTCATCTTTGCTTCGTCTGCTTTGGTTCTATCGATTCTCAATATTCCAAAGGTCACGGAACTCAATCCTCAGAGATGGAAAAGATTGCATATCCTTATGTATGTGAATACCGTGATCATTGTTCTCCCCGCCGTTGTTCTTGCGATACTAATAGGTTTAGGAATCATATAAAAAGACTGAGAATTCAACCTCAGTCTTTTTTACCTTTAGTAAGCTTCAACCTCAACGATTGAAACGACAGGATATGGAATCTTCTCTCTACCCTTAAGTGGAGTGAGTTCAAGATAGAATGCACAGCCTACGACTGTTGCTCCTGATTTCTCTGCGAGCGCAGCGCATGCATTAGCGGAACCGCCCGTTGCGAGTAAGTCGTCGACGATGACAACCTTTTCGCCTGGCTTAATCGAATCCTTGGTGATAACGAGGGTTGCTTCTCCGTACTCAAGAGCATATGAAGCGGATACGCCTGGTCTAGGTAGCTTTCCTGGCTTTCTAGCGAGGATGAGTGGTCTACGTGTGACAATCGATAGTGGAACGCCGAATAAGAATCCACGTGATTCAGGAGCAATGATCTTGTCGAACTCGATTCCTTTATCGTGCAATTCCTGCGCCATGAGCTCGATTACCGCGTATGCGTATGCTGGATCTTCGAACACTGGTGTGATGTCTTTGAAAATGATTCCCTCTTTTGGGAAACCTGGAACGTCGCAAATGTGGTTAGCAGCCTCTGCGACAACGAATTCTTTCTTGGTCATATGTAACTCCGTTTATAACAGTAAAATTATAATCTCATTCAAAGAATTGTTTAATAGGCTTTTGAAAGTTTGTCTATGGACTATACGAATTAATAGGGATATAAATGTTCCCATGAAACACGCAAAAAGATATTTAATAGCCCAAGCGGCAATAATGTACCTATCACAATTACCTCTCCTCATATTCATAATCTTGGAGATGATTCCGGTGACCCTGAGTGATGGGGTGACTTCTGCATTCATCGGAATGATTGTTGCAGGTTGGGTCATCACATTCTCCTCATCGGTTGCCTGTGCGGTCTTGTCATTGGTATCCGCCTTCAAGAAACCGGAGAATCCGCTCAAAACCTCGATGATAGTGAAACTCGCTCTCATTCCATGGTATCTGATCAATTTCTCGTTCTGTTTCTTACTTGTGGCGGCAATGCTGAATCCCTTCCTTTTGATTGGAATTCCGCTTCTAATCCTTATCGCCTCATTCCTGACATACGTGAATATGCTTGCGACAAGCTGTCCAACATTCGCATACATGATTTCTGATATGATTAGAAACAAGAAAAAACCAGACGGTTGGACAATCGCCAGCCTTATATTCCACTTTGTATTCTGCATGGATGCAATTGGCGCAATAATCTTATACGTTTTATCCAAAAAGAAAGAACAAATCGAATAATATTAATACCTAATAAAATAGGTAAAAAAATAACAAGACAAAATCGAGTTAAGAGACACATTTGAACAATGTGTTTTTTCTTTTAATAAACCTATTGCGAAGGATATGTTTTTGCCTTTATATTTAAGTGTTCTTCTAGAACATATACGAAAGGATTTTAAAAATGAAAAAGTACTTAAAGTATTCTGGTATTGCAGCAGCAGTCGTCGCACTCGTTGGCTGGATCCTCATCATGGCTTGCCCAGCAGTTAAGTTCTCCGCTTCAACAATTATCGGAACCTTCAAGGGCCAGGTCGAAGGAACAGCAGCTATCTTCGGAAATGAAGACGCAAAGCTCGCAGCAGCAGGATTAATCGCTTGGTTATTCACAACCATCGCATTCCTCGCTTTAGTTGCAGCATTTGTCCTCCCATTCTTCAAGATCAACGTTCTCGACAAGTTCGCAGGCGCTATCAATCTTGGAGCATTAGCATTGCTCTTAGCTTCAGGCATCTGTGCATTCTGCATTAAGGCTTCATGGATGAGCGCAAACGGCGTCTCAAACGGCTCCAACTTATCAATTGGCGCTGGATGGGTCATCGGTGGCATCTTACTCGTCATCGCAGGAGCTCTTGCAATCCTTCCAGCTGTCTTTGCTTTCATCGACAGCAACAAGAAATAAGTTATTCATTTAACCTATATGCCTCAGTTAATACTGGGGCTTTTCTTTTGCGTTTATCGAGTTACATTATTACCTAATAGAAAAGGTAAAAAGATAACGGCTCACATTTTGCGAGCCGTTTTATTCATCTATTTCTTCACCGATTATCTTGTAGATTATCTTATCGCTGATTGTATCCTCATCAGCGTTGTTGTGGACTACATAATCGCAGTATTTCTTATAGAGTTTTTCTCTATCTTTCATCATATTCTCGAGTGAACCGTATTTCTCTATAGCTAAATTGATGTTGTAGAGTCTATCGTTCTGAAGTTCTATCTCGATACCTTCGACATCTCTCTTAACGTAGATGATGATCGCGTTTCTTTCCAATACATGGATATTCTTCTCTCTTAAGACGACTCCTGAACCGGTGGATATGATTTTGCCTTTCTTTTTAGCGAGGTCTCTAATCATCTCGGATTCGATGTCTCTATAGTGTCTTGCGTCATAATGCATCAACAAATCGAATATCTTGCTATTCTGCCTAATCTCGATTTGCCTATCGACGTCATACGCGTATACGCCTAATTTATCTGATAGCGCTTGACCAATCTTCTTTTTGCCCGCTCCAGGCATGCCGATAAGGACAATGTTCGTGTCGCGGCAAATGAGGTTGAGATAAATCTGCTGGTATATTCTCTTGTCGTAGGTCTTGCCCGTAAACATCTCGTTGGTTTTGATTCCTTGCGCGACAAGCATCATAAGACCATTCGCATATTTAAGACCCCTATGCTTAGCTTCAATCATCAGTTTTGTCTTATATGGATTGTAGATGCAGTCTAAAACCGACTCGATCTTAGGATAACAATCAAGGTTAACGAGCAAATCGTCATCGACATGAGGCCACATGCCAACAGGAGTGGTGTTTATGATGACTTGAGTATTTTTGAGTTTCTTAGCGTCTTTGTATGTAACTATTCCATCGGTTACCTCATCGGCGTTGATGGTCGCTTTGGTAATTGATTTGGCGCCTAACTTCTTACAGACATACTGAGCCGTGTTAGAAGTGCCACCCGTTCCTAAGATAAGAACGTTTTTTCCTTCAATATCGATATGGAAATGCTTGATATTGATCATGAGACCATAAGCATCAACATTATCCCCATATAATTTACCTTTATGGTTGATTACGATGTTAACAGCACCAATTTCTTTTGCAATATCACTGATTTCATCGAGATATTTTATTACCTTTTCTTTATATGGAATGGTGATGTTAACTCCTTTAAAATCCCTTGATTTCATCAGAGCATCAAAAGAGTTCTCATCCATCGATTTAATCTCATAAGTGATAGGCGAGATTGATTCGTGGAATTCTTTTGCGTATGAATGTTGGACTGTTTCTCCGATTAACCCGTATTTCATGACTATATTGTGCCACAGATTCATTAATCTTGGTAATCAAACGCATAAACTGTTCTATTTCTATCGTGAATAAACATTCGACGAAATCTTGTTACATTTTTACCTAAAATATTAGTGGATACGCTTTCATATAAAAATATTTAGTTTCCTAACTAATTAAGCGTAGAATATGAGCTATGGAACACAAAGAAAGCATCGGATTTAAGATAGGACGTTTGGTTAAGGCGTACGGTGAGTACACATATCAAAGCGCAGTAAAAACTGATTTACCAAAAGGTTCTTTCAGGTTATTCCCATATCTTGATATTCATAGAGATGAGGATGTTACCCAAAAAGACCTTTGTGAGCACACCAGATGCAAGGCATCGACAATATCGGTTTTGATCGATGACCTTGAAAAAGACGGATACCTTAAGAAATCCAAGTCGAAACAGGACTCTAGAAAAACTGTTATCAAATTAACCGACAAGGGCACTGAGGCCGCCCATCAAGTGAAGAAAATCCTGGATGATACGGATGAACTGCTTGAGAAGTCCTTAACAAGAGAAGAACAGGAAATCTTCTTGTCTTGCTTAGATAAGTTATCAAGCACATTGAAAGGAGGAGAATAATGAAAAACGTATTCAAATACCTTAAGCATTATTGGTGGGCAGCAGTGCTCGCTCCGCTTTTCATGGTCGCAGAAGTTGGAATGGATATGGTCCTATCTCTTTATATGGAGAAGATGGTTGACTACGGAATTCAAACGAGCCAGATAGACAACGTTTATAAATACGGCGGAATAATGCTCGGAATTCTCGTTGTTGGCGTCGTATGCGGCGTTTTATCCGGCGTATTCGCAAACCTTGCGGCATTCGGCTTCTCAACAGAGATGAGAAAAGACGTATTCAAGAACGTCATGGCCATCTCCGTTAACCAGACCGAGAAGTTCCAGACCGGCTCACTTGTCACAAGAACCACAAACGATATCACTCAGATTCAGAATATGGTCTCAATGGCGATAAGAGGTCTTGTTAGAGCAATCTCGTTCTTCGTCCTTGGAGTCACATTCTCTTTGAGTATTTCATTAAAGCTTGCGTATGTCATATTAGGCATGCTCGCAGTGGAGATTGTCGCAATCGTATTCTTCATCAAGGTCATGTTCCCAATATTCCCTAAATTGCAGACTTATCTCGATAAACTCAACGGGGTTGTCCATGAGAATGTCACTGGCGCTAGAGTCGTTAAGGCATTCGGTAAAGAAGAGTATGAAAACGACCGTTTCAATGTTGTCAATGAAGGACATTACAAATTATCGTTAAAGGCTGGAAAAATGAGCGCGGCAATGATGCCATTACTTATGGTTATCATCTATGCAGTCATGGTTACAATCTACTTTATCGGTGGAACATCGATCTTTGACGCATTCAATGGAGCAATCTCTCCGGACAAGATGTTGAAGGTCGGAGAAATCTCTCAGGCAATCACATATGTCACATTCATCACGATGGCTGTTGCAATGCTAACAATGCAGTTCTTGATGATTGGTCGTGCAAGCGCTTCTTTGAAGCGTGTAAACGAAATCCTTGATGCTGTTCCAGAAATCGAGGATGGAAACTTCGACATCTCAACTAAAGATACAAAAGGCGAGATCGTCTTTGATCACGTATCTTTCAAATATCCAGAGAACGATAAATACATCCTCAACGATTTGAGTTTCTCAATTCCGCAGGGCGAGACAGTCGCAATCGTTGGTTCAACCGGTTCAGGCAAATCCTCACTCGTCAACCTCCTTTGCAGATTCTATGACGTCAACGAGGGACAGGTGCTTGTAGATGGTGTCAATGTAAAAGACTATAAGCAGTCTGATTTACGCGATATCGTTTCCATCTGTTTACAGAAATCAGAACTATTCGCAGGCACTATGTCATCCAATATCAAGATGGGTAAATTAGATGCAACGGATGAAGAAATCAAACATGCTGCAGACCTTGCTCAGGCAACCGAATTCATCGAATCTAAAGAAGGCGGATTAGACGGCCGAGTAGAGGAGAAAGGCACCTCATTATCCGGCGGTCAGAAACAGAGATTATCAATCGCCAGAGCAGTTATTAAAAACCCTGAGATCCTCATTTTCGATGACTCGACATCAGCATTAGACCTCATCACAGAGGCTAAGCTCCATCAAGGTCTTAGAGAAGAGAAGAGTGATGTCACAAAAATCATCGTTGCTCAGCGTATCGCAACCGCAAAACACGCGGACAGAATCATCGTCTTAGACGGCGGATCAATCGTCGGCTTTGACTCACATGACAAATTAATGGAATCATGCCCTGTTTATAAGGACATCTACGATTCTCAGTTAAAGAGAGAGGAGGGTGCTATCAATGGCTAGAATGGGCGGCGGACCTGGCGGTAGATTTGGTGGAAAACCATCTAAACCAAAAGATACCAAAGGTACCTTAAAGAAACTCCTTAAATACATCTCATCATTTAAATGGTTACTCTTAGTAATCATTGTACTGGTAGTCATCTACACATTGGCTACTCTTGCGGCAAACGTCTTCTTGAAAAACGTTGTTGCCTCGCTTGGAACCTACGATTCCACATTACCTGGATTCACGGTCAATCCTGATTGGAACGCATTCGTCAATAACATCGTGCTGCTCATCGTCTGCTACGTTGGATATATCATCTTCAACTTCTTCGCAAGCTTCCTCAGCACAATCTTTTCCAACAAAGTTGTCAAGAAACTGCGTTCAGATTTATTCGACAAGATCGTTTACTTGCCAATCAAGTACACAGACACCAATTCACATGGTGACATCATGTCGAGAATCACAAACGATGTCGACAACATCTCAAATGCGTTGTCTTCATCCGTTATCTCGCTTATCTCCTCCATCATCACAATCATCGGTTGCTTAGGCATCATGTTATGGTATTCTCCTCTCTTGACCGCCGTATCAATGATTTCTCTCATCCTCTCAATGGGACTCGCCTTATTCATGGCTAAGTATATGAGACCTCTCTTCTCCAAACAGCAGAAGGTCTTGGGCGAACTCAACACGGAAACAGAGGAAACTGTTACCGCATTCATGACTGTCAAGGCTTATAACCATCAGCCAGAAGCTATGAAGGCATTCAATGAGAAATCTGATGAATTGAAGAAAGCTGGCCTTAAGGCCAATATCATCGGTGGTTCTATGGGACCTATGATGAACTTCATTGGAAACCTCACATACTTCCTCGTCTGTATCTTCGGTTCAATCTTCATCTTGAATAACATCGGAGGAACACTCCTTGGACAGCCATTAACAATCGCTATCGTTGTCATGTTCTTAACAACATCCAAGCAGTTCAATAGACCAATCTCTGAAGTCGCTCAGTTATACTCAGGCATCGTCTCAGCTTTGGCTGGTGCTGAACGTATCTTCAAAATCCTCGATGAATACAAAGAAGACTTCTCCAAGAAAGTGGATTTCGATGCCAACGATTTCCAGGGTCATATCAATTTCAAAGGTGTCGACTTCGGATATGTTGAAGGTCAACAGGTCTTAAATGACTTCAACCTCGATATTGAACCAGGCGAGAAGATTGCTCTTGTAGGCGCAACCGGTTCAGGCAAGACCACAATCGTTAACCTCTTGCTCAGATTCTATGATATCGACAATGGCGAAATCACGATCGACGGCAAGAACATCAACGATATGTCCAAGAAAGATTTAAGAAGCGCAATCTCAATCGTTCTCCAGGATCCAATGCTCTTCGCCGACACAATCGCCAACAACGTCAAGTACGGCAAGGAAGACGCAACGGATGAAGAGATAGATAACGCTCTAGACTTCGCTAACTGCAGATTCGTCCGAAAGATGGCTGAAGGAAAGAACACGGAACTCTTCGAAGGCGCATCAAACATCTCTCAGGGACAGCGTCAGTTACTAACGATCGCTAGAGCGGTTCTTGCAGACCCTAAGATATTAATCTTAGATGAGGCAACTTCCAGCGTTGATACCCGTACTGAGAAGAAGATTCAGGACGCAATGGTGAAACTCATGCAGAACCGCACAAGCATTATCATCGCTCACCGACTCTCAACCATCCAAGATGCCGATAAGATTGTCGTCATGGATCACGGCCACGTCGTTGAGATTGGCAACCACAATTCACTGCTTGAAAAAGGCGGTGTCTATGCCTCTTTATACAACACTCAATTCAAAGGTCTTAACACCTAAAACCAAGGCGGATTCCGGAAGGGTCCGCTTTTTCTTTTCGACAATGGTTTATTTCCATTGTCAGTCTTAGCCGTGTATAATACGTGTACTTATGGGCAAGAAAACGACAAAGACAATTGAACTCGAAGAGCTCAAAAATCCCGAAGTCATCAAGACTCTCGACAATGATGGACTCAACGATCTTTGCGGAAAGATAAGAGGCGAGATAATCAAGGCCTGCTCCATTAATGGAGGACACCTTTCGCCTAACCTCGGCGTTGTTGAATTAACAACCGCAATTTTCCATCACTATAACTTGCCTACTGATAAACTCATATTTGACGTCGGTCATCAGAGTTACACCGAGAAGATTCTTTCAGGAAGAAGCCTCGACAATTTAAGAACAAGCAGTGGAACGGACGGATTCCAGAAACGCAGCGAATCCATCTACGACTGCTATGAGTCTGGCCATTCATCAAATTCAATATCCGCCGCAATGGGCATGGCATTAGCTCGTGACCTCAAAAGCGAGAACTATAACATCGTCGTGGTCATCGGTGACTCTTCGGTTGAAAACGGATTGGCCTACGAGGCGCTCAATAACCTCGCCGGTTTCAATCACAAAATCGTCGTCATCATCAATGACAACGAGATGTCCATCACAAAACCAGTCGGAGGCATCCACAAGATGCTTTCAAGTATCAAGATATCCAGAGGATATCATAAATCAAAATCAGACTACTCCAGATTCTTTAACCGCAAAGGACTCAGATGGATTTTCCGTTCGACATCAGCAATTAAGAATTTCTTCCAAAGACATTTATACGCCGCGAACTTCTTTGAGCAGATGGGCCTTTACTACTATGGAATCGTAGATGGCCACAATATCAAACAACTCGAGAAAGCGTTCAAGAAAATCGATAAGTTCGATAGCCCGGTCATCCTTCACGTCAAAACGACAAAAGGAAAAGGCTATGCTCCTGCTGAACAGGATAAATACGGACATTATCACGCAGTGCCTCCATTCGATCCTGAAGTTGGAGTGCTTTCAAATCCAAACGCAGGCTCTTGGTCAAGTTTCTATGCCGATTGCTTAGCCAATGCGATGAGAGAAGACAAAGAAGTGGTTACTATCCATCCAGCAACCGGTTATGGAAGTGACCTCTTAGAGAACTTAAAGGAATTCCCTGATAGATGCTATGACGTAGGAATCTCAGAAGAGCATTCCGTTGTCTTTGCAAACGGCATCTCAGTTGGCGGACTTAAACCATATGTAACCATTTATTCAACCTTCCTTCAGAGGGCATATGATGAAATTCATCATGATGTCGCAAGAATGAAGGGCAACGTCACTTTGCTCATCGATAGAGTCGGACTCGTCGGGGGAGATGGTGAAACCCATAACGGCATTTACGATGTCGCCTATTTATCAAGCATTCCAAATATGTCGGTCGCCATGGCTAGAAACGACAAGATGGCAAAGAAGCTTTTCGCCTTCTCTAGAACATATAACGGACCACTTGCTATAAGATACCCAAAAACGACACTGCAAGTCGGAGAATGCCCAAATGATGAGGAAATCACCTATGGTGAGTGGGATATTATCAGTGAGGGCAGCAAGAAATGCCTCATTTCATATGGACCTGTAGTCGATACCCTTAAATCAACCTTAGATAAATCAATCACCATCATAGATGCGATGTTCCAGATTCCTCTCAATATGGATGTCCTTAAGAGCGTTCTTTCATACGAGACAATCTATGTCTATGACCCATATGGAACAGAACTCGGTTTCGCATCGAGCATCAAGACCGCTTTATATGATTTAGGTTTCAAAGGCGAACTGAAAATCAAGGCGATTCCTATGGAATACGTTGAAAGAGGAACAACTCTTGAACAGGAAAAGAGAGTTGGAGTAAGCATCGAAGACGCTTTGGAGTGGATAGCTTAATGAACATTAAAGAAATCCATCCGATCGGATACTGCTACGGCGTCATTAATGCGATTAATCTCGCCAAGAAGATAAGAAAAGAGAACCCGGATTCACCAGTCTATGTTTTCGGCATGATCGTCCATAACGAAGCCGTCTCAAAAGAACTGGCGGATTTAGGTATCGTGACAGTTGATACCTCAAACATAAACAAAAGAGAGAAACTCAAAGAGTTTAAGAAAGGTGATATCGTCATTTTCACCGCGCATGGCCACGATGAATCGCTTGATGCAATACTCGATGAGAACGAAGTTACCCATTACGATGCCGTCTGTACAATCGTTAAGCTCAATATGGGCAAGATAAAAGAGGCGATAAGAAGTGGAAGAGATGTTATCTTCATCGGAAAAGAAGGGCACCCAGAAACCGAGGCATCCATTTCAATCGATGAGAGAGTTCACCTTTACGATATCAAGAACGGGATCGATTTCTCCAAAGTTGGAGACAATCCGTTGGTGACGAATCAGACAACACTTTCATATCTTGAAATTGAGCATATCCATAACGATATCAAGACGAATAGGCCAAACGCCGAAATCATCGATGAGATTTGCAGTGCCTCCCGTCTTAGACAACAGGCAATCAATAATGTTACAGAAGATATCGATTTATGCTTGATTGTGGGTTCTAAGACTTCGTCTAACACGAATAAACTATTCGAAATAGCATTAGGTAAGAAAAACATTCGAACAACACTGAAGATTAACGATAAGTCTGATTTAATAAATCTAGACTTAAATACTATAAATAACGTGCTCATCGCCAGCGGAACATCCACAAATCTGACCGTTGTTGAAGAGATTAAGAAATACCTGGAGGATAGATAATATGTTCAAGAAAACCTTCACATTAACTAAAGAATGCAACCACATCGCTTTCATCATGGATGGAAACGGTAGATGGGCCAAGAAGCGTGGTCTTCCACGTCATTTAGGCCATAAAGAAGGATGCAAGAGAATCATCGAAATAGCTAGAGCCTGCCAGGAGTTTGGCGTTAAGGCTATGACCTTATACGCTTTCAGCACCGAAAACTGGAATAGACCTCAGGATGAAATCGACAATCTCTTCAACTATTTGGACGATTTCTTCCATGACAACATCGCGGAATTCCACGAGAAACATATCTGCATCCGTGTTATGGGTGATACAACTAGACTCCCAGAACACACTCAGGAAACCTTGAAAGACGCCATCAATCAGACCAAGGATTACGATTCTTTGATCTTCAACATCTGTTTGAACTACGGTTCTCAGCAGGAAATTGTTAGAGCCGCTAAACAAATTGCAGAGGACTACAAAGAGGGGAAACTCAACCTTGATGACCTCGATAAGGAATCATTCAACGATTACCTTTATTCTGCGGGTATCCCTAAGGTTGACCTCTTAATTAGAACATCTGGCGAGCAGAGATTATCTAACTATCTCTTATACCAACTTGCTTATGCTGAATTCATCTTCACCCCAACCGCATGGCCTGATTTCAGACGTGAAAACCTCATCGATTGCTTGAAGGAATTCTGCAATAGAAACAGAAGATTTGGCGGATTAGTTAATAAATAATGAAGAAAGTTTACAAAGTAAAAGACATCCAAGAAGCCGATAGGCTTGCCCATGAATCAGGAATACTTGAGAAAGACCTGATGATGAAAGCGGCAAGAGGCATTTTCAATTCCGTAGATTGGAATGGAAGAATCATCATAGTGGCCGGAAAAGGCAACAATGGTGGGGATGGTTTTGCTTTGGCCATCCTCTTAAAACGCGCAGGACACGATGTAGAAACCTGCTCACCAGATGAGTCGTTCAGCGTTACATCCAAGTTGTATTTCGATGAATGCGAATCGTTTGGAATCGAATTCCATAGAACCAGAGGTTCTTTTGATTTCAGCCCATTCGATACAATTGTCGATTGCTTATTCGGAATCGGATTCAAGGGTCATATTAGAGAACAATATATCCCTTTGATTGAATCGATTAACAACAGCGGTAAACAGGTAATCTCAATCGATGCGAACTCGGGAATGGATTTGAATAACGGCTTAACCGATATTGCAGTTAAATCGG